>NZ_JAPFEA010000019.1 GCF_026169115.1 Intestinimonas sp.
CCGGAGGGGCGGGTGGAGTAGAAGCCTCCGCCGGGGGGCGGCGGGGTCATGCCCTGCCGCTCCAGCTCCTGCATGGCGGAGAGGGCGTCTCCGTTGTTCCGCTCCAGGGCAGAGAGGGCCGCGATCACGTCCACACCGGCGGCTGCGCTGAGCCGCCGGGCCTGCTTTACCGTCACCGCCATGGCCCTCCCCCTCTCTGTGTATTCTGCCTCCATGATAACCCATTTCGCCTAAAGGAGACTTTGGAATTTCTTTAGATCCCATTAAAATGACCGGCTGCCGCCGGCCGGCACCCTAGATTATAGCCCATTGGCCGCCCCGGGGCAAGGGCGGGGCTTTACCCGGCGGCGGCGGCTGTGGTATAATCGGAAGGAACACCGGTAAAGGAGGGATGGTCCATGCGGAAGCGGCTTTTGGCCGGACTGTGCGCTGCCGCGCTGCTGCTGGTCCTCATCCAGGGGTACGCCGCCGGGGAGGAGTGGGACGCCAACGTCATCTTTCTGGCCCTGAACGACTCTCCCGTTCCCCTCAGCGACAGCACCATGCCCATCAATGTGGGGGGCACCATCTACCTGCCCTACTTTATGCTGGACGCCAACCAGAACGGTGGCATCCGGCTGGGCATCATCAACGGCGGACAGGACAAGGTGAAGAGCACCCTCACCCTCTACAACACCGAGCCCAGGAACCTGACCTTTGACCTGCGGACCGGCCTTTCCTACGACTATATCCCCGACGGGGACCGCCAGACCCCCACCGCCATCATCCGGGGGGGCCAGATCTATGTCTCGGCCAGCTCCACCTGCTCCTACTTCGGGGTGCGCTATATTTACAGCAACATCCAGTTCGGGGATAAGAGCTACCCCTATATCCGCATCCGCACCGACAACGTGGCCCTGGACGACGTCTCCTTCAAGAGCTCGGCCACCACGACCTACCTCATCCAGCTCCAGAACTACTATCGGTCGGTGACTGGCCAGGGCGCCGAGACGGGTCCGGGGAGCACGATTACGCCCCCTGCGCTCCAGCCGCCGGAGAGCGACCAGGACCGGCGGGGCGTCCGGGTCTATCTGGGGGTGCGCAGCGACGGCGGGGGAGCCGCCCCGGAGATGCTGGACCGGCTGCGGGACTATGGCTGGGGCGGGCTGCTGCTGGTGAGCGCCGATCAGGTGGACCGGCAGGACGACCTCATCCGCCAGGCGGTGGGGAGCGGCCACATGGTGGGGCTCATCACCGACACAAGGGACCCGGCCAAGGCCCTGCGGGAGCTGACCCAGGCCAATGAGCTGCTGGCCCACATCGCCCTCACCGAGACCCGCATCGTCCTGGCCGAAGACCCGGTGGTGGCCCAGACCCTGGCCGGGGCGGGCTGGCTGTGCTGGGAGGAGGACATCCTGGCCGTCCCCGGAGAAGGGCAGAGCAGCGGCAGTCTCTACCGCCAGATCACGGGCCGGCTGGAGGACCGGGAGGGCCGGACGAGGATCACGCTGGACGACAGCGCCGTCTCTGCCGCCGCCCTCAACCGGCTGCTGGGGACCCTGCTGACCGACGGATACAGCGTGCGTCTGGCGGTGGAATCGGAATTTTGAGGGGGTGCGGGACGATGGGAAGCTATTACTTTGACAACGCCGCCACCTCCTTCCCCAAGGCGCCCGGCGTGGGGGAGGCCATGGCGGACTATCTCACCCGTGTGGGCTGCAATGTGGGACGGGGGGACTATCAGCCGGCCTATGCCGCCGCCGAGCGGGTGCTGGAGGTCCGGGAAAAGCTGTGCCGGCGCTTCGGCGGGCCCGACCCCCGGAATGTCATCTTCACGCCGGGGTGTACCTACGGGCTCAACATGGTCCTGAAAGGGCTGCTGCGGCCGGGGGACAAGGCGGCCCTCTCTCCCATGGAGCACAACGCCGTCCTCCGCCCGATGAAGCAGCTGGAGGGGCAGGGGGTGGAGCTGGCGTGGCTCCCCTGCACCGACACCGGGGAGCTCCTGCTGGACCGGGCGGCGGAGGTCATCACCTCCGACCTGCGGCTGTGCGTCCTCACCCACGTCTCCAACGTCTGCGGGGCGCGGATGCCCGTGGAGGAGGTGGGGAGGCTGTGCCGGGAGCGAGGGGTCCTCTTCTGCGTGGACGCCGCCCAGAGCGCCGGCATCCTCCCCCTGGACATGGCGGCCATGGGCATCGACGCCCTGGTCATGCCCGCCCACAAGGGGCTGCTGGGCCCCCAGGGGCTGGGGGTCCTCATCCTCGCCGACGGGGCGGCCCAGGCCATGGAGCCCCTGATCTCCGGCGGCACGGGGAGCCGCTCCGACCTGCTGGAAATGCCCGCCTTCCTGCCTGACCGGCTGGAGCCAGGCACCCTGAATCTGCCCGGCATCTACGGCCTGGGGGCCGCCCTGGACTGGTGGGAGGGGCAGGACCAGGCCGCCCTCCGCCGCCGGGAGGAGCGGCTGACCGGCCACCTCATCGCCCGGCTGGCCGAGTATGCGGAGGACGGGCTGCGGGTGCTGGGCCCCGGGGAGGAAGGGCGGCAGGTGGGGGTGGTGTCGGTGGACTTTCTTGGCAGGGACAACGCCGAGTGCGCCTACCGCCTGGAGCGGGACTTCGGCATCCAGACCCGCTGCGGTCTCCACTGCGCCCCCCTGGCCCACAAGACCCTGGGCACCTATCCCCAGGGCGCCGTCCGCTTCTCTGTGGGGCCCTTCACCCGGTTTGAGGACATCGACTATGTCCAGGGGGCCGTGGGGGAACTCCTGAGCGGCTGAAAAGACAGACATGAAAACGCGGGACCGGAATTCTCCGGTCCCGCGTTTTTGCAGCTGGTCTGTGTGTGCCCGCAGGGTGGGCCGTAGGGCCGCCATACAGGACGGCTGCCGGGCGTGGGCGGGCGCGTCTGGGAAGCCGCGCCCCACGGCATTTCCCCCGTCATGCTGAGCTTGGCGAAGCATCCGTTTCTCTCGTCCCTTTCCAGGAAGCGCCCTCTTAAGAGGGAGACAACGGATTCTTCGGCCTGTGGCCTCAGAATGACGGAGGGAGGGGGGACCGCGGGCGCGTCTGGGAAGCCGGGCCCCACGGCATTTCCCCCGTCATGCTGAGCCTTGGCGAAGCATCCGTTTCTCCCGTCCCTTTCCAGGAAGCTCCCTCTTAAGAGGGAGCCAACGGATTCTTCGGCCTGCGGTCTCAGAATGACGGAGGGAGGGGGGTACCGCGGGCGCGTCTGGGAAGCCGCGCCCCACGGCATTTCCCCCGTCATGCTGAGCCCTGGCGAAGCATCCGTTTCTCCCGTCCCTTTCCAGGAAACTCCCTCAGGGGGAGGCGGGGGCGGCCCCCAGGCCGGAGGCGAGGAGCATGCAGAGGATGGAGAGCAGCAGCAGCGCCGCCAGCAGGAGGTTTCGTCTCAACCAGGTCCACCCCTTCCAGGAATGTGGGATCAGCCCGCCGCGGCCATGGAGGCAGTCAGGCGGTTCAGACCGTTTTGGGCGTCATTGAGTATTTCATAACGCCCCATAAGAGTGATAGATACATCGGACTTCATTCCCCCGTAGACCGCATCCTGGAAGGTGAGCGCACCGGCCCGGAGGGCTGCGCTAAAATAGTCAAAATTGCTGAACACCATGGTATTGACGGCCAGATCCGGGAATTCATGCTTATCCAGATAGTGGTGGGAGGGGACGGGGAGCTGGCCGATCTGCCGCAGATAGCCTTTGATCTGGTCCAGCATGTCGGCGGCCTTCGGGCCGGGGAGGTCGGCTGCGTCCACCAGGGCCTGCCCCACCTCCACTGCTTTCCAGTAGAGGGCGTAAGCCTGATCCAGGTAAGTCTGCATCTCCTGGAGCTGGGCCTGGGTGGCGGGGGCGTCGATGCTGATGAGTTCACTTTTATAGTGAGGGATTCCCGTCGGCTCGGGCACCCAGGTCACCACTTTGCCCATCCGCTCGCCCACGGACCGGAGGGGGAGATAGAGGGTCTCATCCACGAAGAAGGGATAGAGGGCGGTCCCGCCGCTGGAGAAGGTCCAGGGCGTCCCGTCCACCGTCACGGTGAATTGGCGAAGGAGTTGGACGTCGGCCCCCGATTCCCAATAGCGGTCCAGCCGGGCGAAATCCGCATCGTTTAACGGCACCGTACTATTGCTGAGTTTCGTCTGAATCAATGCCGCTTGCCCCGTGGTAAACGCAGCCTTTCCGCCGGCCCGGTCCACCGAAAGGGTACAGCCCAGCCATTTGGCGGCGGTGTTGGCGGGCATGTAGATGGTCCCGTTGTAAGAAAACAGGTATGTTTTCTTATCTTCAATATTGACAAACTCAGCGTCTTGACCATCCACGTAAATATTTTGTATGTAGGCTGTAACATGGTCAGAGGCAGGGGCGGCAAGAGCCGATGCTACCGAACCCAGCAGGACTACACAGAGCAGCCCGGCAAACATACGGCGAAAAACAGATTTCATCTCTTCCCCATCCTTTCTATGGTGCTTCCTCTGCGAAGGGAACAATCTCGGGCGTCCCCTGTACCGCCATTGTCTGATGAAGTACGGTCACGCTGGCCACCTGTTCCAGCTCCACCGGATCATCCAATTCCCAAACCAGGTCCAGCAGTACCCTTCCCTCCCGCTCCATGCCTACGGCCAGGGTGCAGTCCAGCGTCTCCACCTGACTGCCGTCGGTCAGGGTGAGAACGGCTGTGCTCGGGTACAGGTGGTCGGCCATGCCCTCCGAAGTGACGTGCATGGACAGGCCCAGCGGGGAGAGCCACAGGCCCTCTACCTGTGCCGGTTCCCGGCGTCCTGCCGGGTCCTGAACAGGGCCGCCGGTCCAGTCGAGTGCCAGGGACTCTACCGGTTCCAGAGGGACGTTGAGGGACCAGGCTCCCTCCACCGGTCCGCCCTGCGTGGAATAGTCGCCGGTGAAGAAGAATACCACGCTGTCGGCCAGCATTTCCCGACTGGGGCAGTCCGGCGGAAAGGCGTAGTCCAGGCCGTCGGGCAGCTCGGCCATGAGTTCCATATCCCAGCCACCGAAGTAGGGCAGATCCATGCCGGTAAGGATGATATCCTCCGCCGTCTGGAAACGGACATGGAGACGGCCATCCTCAGCGTAGCCAAACGAGGAGATGCGGATACCCGGCTCCTCTCCCTGCGGCAGAGGGCATTTTTCCCAGTCCATCTCCATGGGGTTCTGCTCCGGAAGAAGATAGCGCCTTCCGTCCGCGCCCAGGGCGCTCTCCAAAACCCCATCCGGCACCGCCTGGGCCAGCTTTTCTCCGTTGAGCCCCAGATAGAAGCTCTGGTAGCCGGGGATGATCTCGCCGACAGAGAGGTCCAGATCCTCTCTGGAAGATTGGCGGTAATAGGTCTGGCAGAAGGTGAGCGTACCTGTCTCTTCGTCGTAGGAGAGGGTCTCCATAGGCTCTCCGCTGGTGGGGGCTGTGGGGTCGTGGATCAGGTCTCCTGACTCGTCCCGGGCCAACTGCCACAGATCCATATCCGCCCCATCCCGGAGCCGGTCACCCTCCAGATCCCGGAGGGTGAGGTAGACCCGGACGATGTTCCGGTCAGCCAGGGCGGCGGCCACCCCCAGCTCGAAGCCCTGGTCTGTCACCGTCACCTGGGGCTGGGTGGCGTAGGCCGCCCGCTCTCCCAGGTGGGCCTGGATGGCCTCCCAGATGGCGGGCCCGGCGGCCAGCGCAACGGTGAGCAGCGCGGCGCAGACGGCGACGGCCACGACGGCCCTTTTGAAGACGGGGCGCTGGGGCGGCGCGGCCATCCGCCGCCGGACCGCCTCCTCCATCTCCGGCGTAAAGCGCACCTGGCTCAGGGCCCGGTCCAGGCGCGCGCCAACGTCAGACCTCATCATGATACCACTCCTTCAGCATGGGCTTGAGCCGTTCTCTGGCCCGTTTGAGACGCACGGAGACCGTTCCCTGGGGGACGTTCAGCATCTGGGCGATCTCCCCGGTAGAGCAGTCCCGATAGTAGTAGAGCACCACCACCTGGCGGTACTTGGGGGGCAGGGCCAGCACCGCCCGGACCACCGTGTCGTCGGGCTCCTCCGTCTCTCCGGCGGGGCAGCCCTCCAAAAAGGACAACTCCACCCGCCGGCGGTTCCAGGGGGACCGCAACAGATTGCGGCAGACGTTGGCGGCGATGGCGGTGAGCCAGGTCTTCTCCGACGCCTCCGCCCGAAAGCTGCCATAGCTCTGCCAGGCCCGGACGAAGGTCTCCTGGGCGGCGTCCTCGGCCTGGGACAGGTCCCCCAGCATCAGCAGGCACAGTCGCAGGATGCCGTCGCCGTACTCCGCCATCAGCCGCTCCACCGCTGCCCGAGCGTCGCACTCCCGCAGGACAGGGTCCATGGTCCTCATCTCCTTTCACCCTTATAGACACCTGAGCGGGGACGTTCGTTTCATTTTCTGCAAAAAAAGATGGACGCTTTTCGCGTCCATCTCCATTCAATTCCGTGTGGTCTCTGGCGCCCTCCCGTGGGGCGCGGGTGTCCGGGCCGATGAGGACATCGGCCCCTGTAAGCTATCCCCACGTCATGCTGAGCATTGGCGAAGCATCCGTTTCTCCCGCCCTGTTTCCTGCCGGCGTGAAGGGGGGATGCGGATTCTTCGCTCCGCTCAGAATGACGGGCGGGGGCCCAAGAAGGACGGGGAAGCCGTGGGCCCGCCGGGGGTGCCGGGCCCCACCATAAATTGAGGTGTGTCCGCAGGGGCGCACCTGTGTGTGCGCCCGTCCTGCCGGCGCGGTATGGGCGCGTCTGGGAAGCCGCGCCCCACACTGGGGAAGTGCCGCGCCGAAGGACGTCCTCAGTCCCCAACTTCTGCCGGAAGCCGGGACACCAGGGCCCAGGCCACCCGGCGCTCGGCGATGGACTCCACCCGGATGTGGAGGCCGTGGGTGTCCACCTCCACCTGGCAGGGGCCGTCCTCCGGGATCACGGGGAGCTGGTCGAAGACCAGGCCGCCCAGGGTCTCGGACTCCTCGTCCTCCGGGAAGTCCAGCTCCAAGGCGTCGGCCACGTCGTCCAGCTCCGCCGCGCCGGAGATCCGCCACAGGTCAGGCTCCAGCTGAATGATCTCCTGGTCCTCCTGGGGGTCGAACTCGTCGTAGATGTTGCCCACGATCTCCTCCAAAAGGTCCTCCATGGTGAGGAGCCCCGACGTGCCGCCGTACTCGTCCACCACGATGGCCATGTGGACCTTTTTGCTCTGCATATCCCGGAACAGGATGTCGGCCCGCACCGACTCCGGCACAAAATAGGCCGGACGCAGCAGCTCCCGGATGGGCTTGGGGGAGGGGCGGCGGCTGTTGAGGAAGTAGTCCCGGCTGCTCAGGATGCCCAGCACGTCGTCGGCGTCCTCCCCGCACAGCGGGAACCGGGACAGGCCCGAGTCCTCAATGGTCTTGACGATCTCCGCGTCGGTGTCCTCCGCCCACAGCAGCACCATATCGGTGCGGTGGACCATCACGTCCTCGGCCACCGTGTCGTTGAACTGGAAGACCTTTTCGATCATCTCCTTCTCGTCGGCCTCCATGTCCCCCTTCTCCTCGCTCAGGTCCATGAGGGCCCGCAGGTCCTCCTCCGAGACCGACTCCCGCCCGGCGTCGGGCTTGATGCGGGTCAGGCGCAAAAAGGCGTTCCAAAGGGCGTTCATCACGCCGCCCACCGGCGGCGCCGCCTGGGAGAGGAGCGCCCCCAGCAAAAACAGCGCGACGCCCGCGAGTATGTACGGCCATAATGGGTCCGGCAGCAAGTCAAATTCCTCCTTGTGTTCCCGGTCCGGACAGGGCTGCCCGGACCGCCTTTTTCTTTGATAACAGTCCCCATTATAGCATAGGGTGGAAAACTTTTCACTACAAAGTTCAACTGGCGGCCCAAATGTGGTATACTGGTCTCGCTTTTCCCACAGAGAAGGGCCCCGACCCGTATGGCCCCTCCGTTTCATGGAGATGATGACAGGATGAAATCGATCCCCGACGCCCTGCGCGCCCTGCCCGAGGAGCTTTCCGACTTCCTCCGCCGGGGCCTCCTGGCCGTGGTCATCGGACTGCTGGTGGGGGCCGTGGGCGTGGCCTTCCACTATGGCATCGATCTGGCCACCGAGCTGCGCCTGGCCCACCCCTGGCTCCTCTGCCTCCTGCCCCTGGGCGGGCTGGCCATCGTGCTGCTCTATCAGGTCTGCGGCATGGAGAAGGACCGGGGCACCAACCTGGTGCTGGTGGCCGTCCGGGAGCACGAGCCCATGCGCCTGCGCACCGCCCCCCTCATCTTCCTCTCCACCGTCCTCACCCATCTGGTGGGTGGTTCCGCCGGCAGGGAGGGGGCCGCCCTCCAGCTGGGGGCCTCCATCTCCAGCAAGCTGGGCCACAGGCTGGGCCTGGAGCCGGAGGAGGGGCGCATCCTCACCGTCTGCGGCATGGCGGCCGCCTTCTCCGCCCTCTTCGGCACCCCCCTCACCGCCGCCGTCTTCGCCCTGGAGGTGGTCCATGTGGGGGTGATGCACTACGCCGCCCTGGTCCCCGCCTTCCTGGCCTCCCTCACCGCCGCCCTGCTGGCCGGCGGGCTGGGAGTGGCCCCCACCGCCTACGCCGTCGCCGCCCTTCCCGCCCTCTCCCCGCTCTCCCTGCTCCAGATGGTGGCGCTGGGGGCCCTGTGCGCCGCCCTCGCCGTCCTCTTCTGCGCCGTCACCCACGGCGCGGGCCACATCTACGCCAGGGTCTTCCACGACCCCAGGCTCCGGGCCCTGGCGGGGGGCGGGCTGGTCCTTCTTCTCTCTCTGCTGGACGGCGGACTGGCCCACCAGTACTACAACGGCGCCGGCGGCAACCTGGTGGAGGCCGCCGTCACCGCCGGCGGCACAGGAGTGGAGCCCCTGGCCTTCCTGGTCAAGCTCCTCTTCACCGCCGCCACCCTGGGGGCTGGGTTCCGAGGCGGGGAGATCGTTCCCACCTTCGCCTGCGGGGCCACCTTCGGCTGTGTGGCCGCCCCCTTCCTGGGGCTGGAGCCCTCCTTTGGCGCCGCTGTGGGCACCGTGGCCACCTTCTGCGGCGTCACCAACTGCCCCATCTCCTCCATCCTCCTCGCCTGTGAGCTCTTCGGCGGCGGAGGACTGCCCCTCTACGCCCTGGCCATCGCCGTGGCCTACCGCCTGTCCGGCTACTCCGGCCTTTACAGTGAGCAGCAGATTGTCTACTCCAAGCGTCTGCCCCACGCTCATTCCCTAAATCAGCCAGAGAAATGAACTTCCTTTTCCATTCCAAGATAAGGAGTTTTTTACAATGAACATCTTTGATATTATGGGGCCAGTTATGGTAGGCCCATCTTCCTCTCACACCGCCGGGGCGGTGCGCATCGGCCTCATCACCCGGCACTTGCTGGGGAGTCAGCCCGTCTCGGCCCAGCTCCTCCTCCACGGCTCCTTTGCCGCCACCGGAAAGGGCCACGGAACCGACCGGGCCCTGGTGGCCGGTCTGCTGGACATGGCCCCCGATGACCCCCGCATCCCCCGTGCCTTCGCCCTGGCCCAGGAGGCCGGCATGGAGCTCCACATCTCCACCGCCGTCCTCCGGGGGGCTCACCCCAACACCGTCCTGCTCCGGGTCCGGGACGCCCAGGGCCGGGAGATGGAGGTCAACGCCTCCTCCCTGGGAGGGGGCCGGGTGCGGGTCAACGCCATCGACGGCATGGAGGCCACCTTCACCGGCGACTACCCCACCCTCATCATCCGCAACCAGGACAAGCCCGGCGCCGTGGCCGAGGTGACCGGCGTCCTCTCCCGCCGGCAGGTGAATATTGCCACCATGCAGCTCTACCGGGACAAGCGGGGGGGACTGGCCGTCATGGTGCTGGAGAGTGACCAGCCCATCTGGGCCGAGGCCGTGGAGGAGCTGCGGACCTCTCCCGGCATCGTCCGGGTGACCTATCTGGATCTGAAAGGAGGGCGCTGACATGGCCTTCGGTTCTGTGGAAAGCCTGCTCCGGGCCTCGGAGCGCACCCCGCTGTGGGAGGCGGTACTTCTGGACGACCTCAGTGACCGGGGGGTGGACCGGGATGCCTCCTGGGCAAAGATGACCGGACTCTGGCGGGCCATGGAGGACTCGGTGGCCGGCTATGACCCGTCCCGCCGCTCCGCCTGCGGCCTCACCGGCGGCGACGGCGCCAAGGTCGAGCATGCTCAGGTGGGGCTGTGCGGCCCGGTGCTCACCGCCGTCATGGCCACCGCGTTGAAGGTGGGGGAGTGCAACGCCTGCATGGGCCGCATCGTGGCCGCCCCCACGGCGGGAGCCAGCGGCGTCCTTCCGGCTGTGCTGCTGCCCATGAAGGAAAAATACGGCTTTTCTGACGACGAGATGGTCCGGGCCCTCTATGTCTCCGCCGGTTTCGGCCAGGTCATCGCCACCCGGGCCTCCATCGCCGGGGCGGAGGGGGGCTGTCAGGCCGAGGTGGGCTCGGCCTCGGCCATGGCGGCTGCCGCTCTGGTCTCCCTGCTGGGCGGTACGCCGGAGCAGATGGCCTGGGCCTGCGCTACGGCGCTCCAGAACCTGATGGGCCTGGTCTGTGACCCGGTGGCCGGACTGGTGGAGCTACCCTGCGTCAAGCGCAACGTCATCGGCGCCGTGAACGCCCTCACCGCCGCTGAGCTCTCCCTGGCCGGGGTGGGCAGCCCCATCCCATGCGACGAGGTCATCGACGCCATGCGCGCGGTGGGGGACGTGCTCCCGGCCTCCCTGCGGGAGACCGGCGGCGGCGGTCTGGCCGCCACCCCCACCGGACGGCGCATCGCCGAGGAGCTGCTGGGACGGTGACCGTTGCATGACAATATCCTGATATGTTATACTTTTCTATATTTGCCAAAGGAGCCGACTGCCATGTTCACCTTCCACCGCGACAGCCGCCGTATTCCGCCCCTGGAGCGGGGCCTTACCCCCTGCAAGGACGCCTGGGGTCCGCGCTCCGTGTTGAAGGAGGGTTGAGCCATGGCCGGGAAACAGGAAGGAGGGCGGCTCATTTACGCCGACCTCATGCGGGTGGCGGCCATGCTGGCCGTCATCGTCATCCATGTCTCCGCCGGGTGGCTGGAGTCCCTTCCCGTGGGGACGGCGGACTGGCACGCCCTCAACGCCTGGGACAGCCTCACCCGCTGGGCCGTGCCCGTCTTCGTCATGTGCAGCGGCATGTTCCTCTTAGACCCCAAGCGGTCCATCTCCCTGCCCACCCTCTTCTTCCGGTACTTCCTCCGGATGGTCACCGCCCTTTTCTTCTGGGGGGTGGCCTACCACCTGATCTATGACCTCATCGCCGGTACCCTGAGCCTGGGGAGCCTTCCCCGGGCCCTCTACGCCGTGGTGCTGGGGAACACCGAGACCCATCTGTGGTTCCTCACCATGATGATGGGGCTCTACCTCCTCACGCCCCTCCTCCGGGCCTTTGTCCGGGGGGCCTCAAGGGGGGACCTCCACTGGTTCTTCCTGATCTACGCCCTCTTCATGCTCTTCCTTCCCCTCTTCCTTCGTCTGCGGGGGAGCCAGACGGCGGCCCTCTACGCCGACCGCTTCTATCTCAATTTTACCCTGGCCTTCCCGCCCCTGGCCTATGTGGGCTATTTTGTGGCGGGCTACTACCTGAAGACCTATACCCTGGGCCGCGTCGCCGAGGGCCTCATCTATCTGGCGGGTATCGCCGGAGCTGTGGCCACAGTGGGGGGGACCGCCCTCCTCTCCGCCCGCGCCGGCGGGCTGGACACCACCCTCTATGGCTACCTCACCCCCAATGTGTGCGCCATGGCGGTGGCCGTCTTCGTCCTCTTCCGCTACCTCCTGGGGGTCAGCGACGAGCGATCCAGGAAGCAGCGGATGAGCGCCATGGCGGAGTGCGGCTTCGGGGTCTATCTCTGCCACGTGGTCTTCCTCATCCTCCTGCGGGGCCTGGGTCTGGCCATCCTCCCCATTCCGGCGGCGGTGGCGGTGCCCCTGCTGACTCTGGTCATTTTCCTGCCCAGCTACGCCCTCTCCTGGCTCCTCCACAAGCTCCCTGTGGTGGGCCGCTACCTCACCTGATACACAAAAAGGAGTCCCGCCCATGCTCTTTTCCAGCTCCATCTTTCTCTTTGCCTTCCTCCCGGCGGTGCTCCTGGGCTACTATGTGGTTTTCCGGGGGATGCGCCGGGCCCAGAACCTGCTGCTCCTGGCCGCATCCCTCTTTTTCTACGCCTGGGGGGAGCCCTGGTTCGTTCTGGTGATGATGGCCTCCATTGCTGCAAACTACCTCTTCGGCCTCTGGGTGCACACCTGGAAGCGCCGGGGCAGAAGGCTCCTTCTCCCCGTCACCGCCGCCTGTGTGTGCAACCTGGGGCTGCTTTTTGTGTTCAAGTACCTCACCTTCACCCTGAAAAATCTGGCGCTGCTGGGGCTCAACACCCCCATTCCCGTCATTGAGCTGCCCATCGGCATCTCCTTTTTCACCTTCCAGGCCCTAAGCTATGTGCTGGACGTGGCCATGGGCGCAGCCCAGGTCCAGCGCAGCCCCTTCGGCCTGGGACTCTACATCTCCCTCTTTCCCCAGCTCATCGCCGGCCCCATCGTGAAGTACGCCACCGTGGCCGACGAGATCCAGGGGCGGCGGGAGACCTGGGCGGACTTTTCCGACGGGTGCTGCCGGTTCCTGGTGGGCCTGGGCAAGAAGGTCCTTCTCTCCAATCAGCTGGCCCTGGTGGCCGACGCCGCTTGGGATACCCCCGCCGGCAGTCTCTCCACCGCCTTCGCCTGGCTGGGCTCCCTGTGCTACACCCTCCAGATCTACTACGACTTCTCCGGCTACTCCGACATGGCCATCGGCCTGGGGCGCATGTTTGGCTTCCACTTCCTGGAGAACTTCAACTGGCCCTACGTCTCCCGCTCGGTGACCGAGTTCTGGCGGCGGTGGCACATCTCCCTGTCCACCTGGTTCCGGGACTATGTCTACATCCCCCTGGGGGGCAGCCGCCGGGGAAAGGGGAAGACCCTGCGCAACCTCTTTGTGGTGTGGCTCCTCACCGGGGTGTGGCATGGCGCCAACTGGACCTTCCTGTGCTGGGGCCTCTTCTACTTCCTGCTGCTGGTCCTGGAAAAGACCACGGGGCAGGTGGCCGCCTGGCCCAGGGTCCTGGGCTGGGGCTGGACTTTCCTCATGGTCAACTTCGGCTGGGTCCTCTTCCGGGCCGACTCCCTCACCGCCTGCGGCGCCTTTCTCGGGGCCATGTTCGGCCAGGGCGGTGGGCCCGACCTCCAGGCCGCCTATTACCTAGAGCAATATTGGCTTGTAATATTACTTTCTGTTTTCTTTGCCTTCCCCATCGCCCCCTGGCTCACCCGGAAGGTAAGCGCCTACTTCGACCAATATGCCCGGCATGTCTTCCCCCTGTGGGACGGGGCCTACGGCCTGGTGCTCCTCCTCATTTTCCTGGCCGCCGCCGCCTTTTTGGTGAAGGGGACCTACAACCCCTTTATCTACTTCAATTTCTGAACCGAAAGGAGGGCGCTCCATGGCCCACTCACACAGCAGCACCGGCGCTGTCCTCTTCCTGTGCGCCATGGCCGCGGGAGCCGTCCTGCTCCTCACCGGCCTGGCCCCCACCGAGCCCGCCCGGGAGGGGGTGCGGCTTCCCCAGCGGAAGGCAGCTTATACCGCCCAGGCGGGTATGAGCGACGGACGGAGGGGGCCAGGCCAGCTGGGCGAGGCGGTACCGGTCCAGACGGAGCCCCCCTTCGAGCGGATACGGGACTTTCTCTCCACCGCCGATGCCGCAGCCAACAGCGCCCTGGACAAGGGCCATCTCTTTATCCAGCTCTACGGCGGCGTCCAGGCCCTCTCCGACCGGACGGTACTGGAGGATGTGGACCCGCAGTACTCTGTGGTGAAGCTCACCGACGGTACCCTCACCTTCGTAAATGCCGAGCCCCAGGACGTCACCGGACACGGCCGGTCGGTGGTCCGGCTCTCCCGGGCCCTGGCCGGTCGGGAGATCCCCCTGCTCTATGTCCAGGCCCCCCAGAAGCTCCAGGAGGATGACCCCCGCCTCCCCACGGGGGTGGCCGACTACGGCAACGACTACGCCGACCAGCTCCTGGGCGTATTGGCGGAAAACGACGTGCCCACCCTGGACCTGCGAAAGACCCTGGCCGCCGCCGGACGGGACTGGTCCTCCTTTTTCTTCCGCACCGACCACCACTGGACCCCGGAGGCCGCCTTCATTGCCCATCAGGCCATTGCGGAGGTGCTGGAGCGGGACTACGGCTTCCCCATCCCGGCGGAGCACACCGACCCCGCCGCCTTCACCCGGACCTGCCTTTCCGACTGGTTTTTGGGCAGCCAGGGCAAGCGGGTGGGCCCCCTCTACGCCGGGGTGGACGACATGGAGATCTGGGAGCCCAATTTTGCCACCGACTTCACCTACTCCATCCCCATCTATGACACGGAGCGCACCGGCTCCTTTTCAGAAGCCCTCCTCTTCCCGGAGCGGGTGGAGGAGAAGGACTTCTTCAACGGCAATCCCTATACCCTCTATGCCGGCGGGGACTATCCCATGGCCCGGATCTACAACCTCCTCGCCCCGGAACGGCCCCGGATCATGCTCCTGCGGGACTCCTACGCCTGCGTTCTCACCCCCTTCCTGGCTTTGGACTGCGGGGAGCTCATCACTGTGGACCTGCGGTATTTTCACGACGATCTGCTCACCTATGTGGACTGGCTGGAGCCCGACCTGGTCATTGTGATGTATACCGCCGGCTCCGTCGCCCTGGACGAGCTCTTTGACTTCTTCCCCCAGGACGCCCCCCAGCCGCCCTACGCTCTGGACCCGCCGGCGGTGGAAAAGCCGGCGCTGGGGACAAATTGACCCTTTTGACTGTGAGGTAATGCACCATGCCCTCCGTCCGCCGTCTGGACTATCACTATATGGCCATGCAGATCGGTTTCTGGGCCATGTTTGCCGCCGTCTGCGCCTATCAGGCCGCCCTGCTCACCAGCCGGGGCTTTACCAACGCCGAGACGGGCCTGCTCATCGCCGTCCGCTGCCTGGCCGGCATCGTCTGCCAGCCCGCCCTGGGGGCCTTTGCCGACTGTCATCCCCGCTTCCCCCTGCGGCTCATCGTCTCCCTGGCCCTGGGGGTGGGGCTCATCGCCGGGCTGGTCTTTCTCCTGTGCCCCATGGGTATGGCGGGGACCATGGCCGTCCTCATCCTCATGGGGGGCTTTGAGATCACCTCCTACCCCCTCATGGACGCTATGGCCATCCAGTTTCTCCACCGGGGCGTTCCCATCCGGTACAGCCTGGGCCGGGGGGCGGGCTCTCTGGCCTATGCGGTGTGCTGCGTGGTCCTGGGGCTCCAGGTCACGGCCTGGGGGGTGGAGACCACCCTCGTCACCCACGCCGTCCTCACGGCCCTGGAAATCCTCCTGGTCATGACCTATCCCGTCTGTCCGCCGGAGGGGGAGGGGAGCGGCCCAGCGCCCGCCCCCCACTCCGCCCTGTGGCTCCTGCGGCAAAATCCCAGCTTTGCCCTGATGCTGCTGGCCATCCTCCTGGGCCTGACCGGGTGCCTCCCCATGTCCAACTTCCTGGTCAATGTGGTCACCAGCCGGGGCGGGGCCGCCGGGGACCTGGGGGCGGCCCTCTTTCTCATGGGCGCCTTCGAGCTGCCCACCGCCTTTTTCTTTCAGCGGCTCTACCGGCGGCTGGGGGGTGGCCGGCTCCTCCTGATGAGCATGGTCTTCTGCCTTTTGAAGGCCCTGGCCCTCCTCCTGGCGCCCTCCCTCGTCTTCGTACTCCTGGCCCAACCCCTCCAGATGCTGGGCTACGGCCTGTTCACCCCCACCTCGGTGTACTACGTCAACGAGTCGGTGCCGCCCGAGGACCAGGTGAAGGGCCAGACCCTGATGATGGTGGCCTCCAACGGCCTGGGCGGAGTGCTGGGCAGTCTCTTTGCCGGGGCCATCCTGGACCTGGGCGGAGCCGACGCCATGCTGCTCTTCTGCATGGCCTGCTGCGGGGTGGCCGCCGTGCTGGCCGTGCTGTCCCTCCGGCTGGCCGCCCGCCGGACCTCCTCCCCGCTCTGAATGGACAAAAAATGCCCCCGGATCAGGAGATCCGGGGGCATTTTCTATCTGTTGGGGTGGGGAACCCAGCCCCTGAGGGACTCGGCCCAGACGGCGTATTTGGCCACCTTTTCCTCGCACGCGGCCTGGGTCGCGTCGTTGACCAGGATGTAGACCTTGACCTTGGGCTCGGTGCCGGAGGGACGGACGATGAGGCTGGTGCCGTCGGCCATCTCGTAGCGCAGCACGTTGGAGCCGGAGAGCTCCATGGAGGTCCTGACGCCGTTGGCCACGCTGACCACGGAGCCGTCCTTGTAGTCCTTCTGCGCTCGGACCGCCACGCCGGCGATCTCCACGGGGGGCTGTGCCCGCAGTCCGGCCATCAGGTCGGCCATCTTCTTGAGTCCGTCCAGACCGGGCATCACCAGGTTGAGGGTCTTTTCGGCGTAGAAGCCGTACTTCTCATAGCACTTCTGGAGCGCGTCGTACAGAGTCATGCCCTGGCCGGCGTACCAGGCCGCCATCTCGGTGAGGCACAGGGCGGCGGTGACGGCGTCCTTGTCCCGGACATAGTCGCCCAGCATGTAGCCGTAGCTCTCCTCGTAGGCGAAGATCACCTTGCCCTCGCCGGCGTTCTCCAGCTTGTCCTTTTTCTCGGCCAGGAACTTGAAGCCGGTGAAGGTGTCATAGCAGGCCAGCCCGTTGGTCTCGGCCACCTTTCGCGCCATCTCGGTGGTGACGATGGTCTTGAGGGCCACCGGATTTGCCGGCATCTTGCCGGTGCGCTGCTTGGCGCCGATGAGGTAGTCCAGCAGCAGCACGCCGGTCTGGTTGCCGGTGATGGTGATATACTCGCCCTTGTCGTCCTTCACCATGATGCCCACCCGGTCAGCGTCGGGGTCGGAGCCCAGGATGAAGTCGGCCCCCTCCTTTTTGGCCAGGTCCACCGCCAGGTAGAAGCCCTCGGGGTTCTCCGGGTTGGGGGAGACCACAGTGGGGAAGTTGCCGTCCACCACCATCTGCTCCGGCACGCAGATGACGTGCTTCATGCCCAGGCGGCGGAGGGCCTCGGGGATGAGCTGATAGCCCGTGCCGTGGAAGGGGGTATAGATCATCTTGAAGGTGTCGGCCACCTTCTCCACCGCCGCCTTGTCGTTGACCTGGCCCATGACGTTGGCCAGGAATTTCTCGTCAGTCTCCGCCCCCATGAGGGTGATGAGGCCCTTGGCCACCGCCTCCTCATAGTCCATGCGGACGATGGAGCCGAACATATCCAGCTCGGCCATCTTTTTGGCGATGGCGTCGGCGTGGTGGGGGGGCAGCTGGGCGCCGTCCTGCCAGTAGACCTTGTAGCCGTTGTACTCCTTGGGGTTGTGGCTGGCGGTGACATTGACGCCGGCGATGCAGTGGTACTCCCGGACGGCGAAGGACACCTCGGGGGTGGGGCGCAGGGACTCGAACAGACGGACCTTGATGCCGTTGCCCGCCATGACGCAGGCCGTCTCCCGGGCGAACTCGTCGGAGTGGTTGCGGCAGTCGAAGCAGATGGCCACGCCCCGCTCCATGGCCTCGGACCCCTCGGCCTTGATGACCTCGGCAAAGGACTGAGTGGCATGGCGGATCACATGGACGTTCATCTGGTGGAGCCCCACGCACATGGTGCCCCGGAGACCGGCGGTACCGAACTCCAGGGGGGCGAAAAACCGGCTTTCGATCTCTTTTTCATCGCCGGAAATGGCCTCCAGCTCGGCCCGCTCAGCAGGGGAGAGGGCGGGGCTGCGGAGCCACATTTCATAGGTATCCTTATAGGACATTGGAAGGACCTCCCATCATCTTTGTTACCAGCATTATAGCACAAGCACGGGGGAAACTACAATGGTTATTTGTTGCATTCTGACGGAGGGGGCGTCACTTGTGGTAGTCGGAGCCCTCATTGATCTTGAAGGCCCGGTAGAGCTGCTCCAGCAGCATGACCCGGGCCAGGTGGTGGGGGAAGGTCATGGGGGACATGGAGAGCTTCACCCATGCCTCCGCCTTGAGCCGTTCGGACAGGCCGTAGGAGCCGCCGACAACAAAGGCCAGGTGCTTGGAGCTGTTGTGGGTCCAGGTGTCCACCAGGGCGGCCAGCTCCTCGCTGGAGCGGAGCTTCCCTTCCACGCACAGACAGACCAGGCTGGTGTTGGGAGGGAGCTTGGCGCGGATGGCAGCCGCCTCCTTTTCCAGCGCGGCGTCGATCTGGGCCCGGGAGGGGGATTTGGGCAGCCGCTCCTCAGGCAGCTCCGTCAGGGTGAGACGGCAGTAGCTGCTCAGCCGCTTGACATACTCCGCCGCCGCCTCGGTATAGAATTTTTCCTTGAGCTTTCCCACACAGAGGATGTGTACGTCCAGCATGGCGGCCTCCTCAAATGGTATAGACCGGGCCGCTCTGGTCCCGGGGAGCCACGGTCAGGGTGAGACCGTTTTCCCGGGCGCCGTAGGCGTCCAGAATGGCGCTCACGGCGTCAAAGGCCCGCTGGGGCGTGTTATTCTCCCGGGACAGGTGGGCCAGAACCACAGTACGGGCTCCGCTGCCGGCGGCGGAGAGGGCCAGGACGCCCCCGTCCTCGTTGGACAGATGGCCCTTCTCGCCCAGGATGCGGGCCTTGAGGGCGTACGGGTAGGGGCCGGAGCGGACCCAGTCAGGGTCGTGATTGGCCTCCACCAGCACCAGCTGGGCCCCCGCTATGCCCCGGCGGACGGCCTCGGTCACCACCCCCAGGTCGGTGACCAGGGCGGCCTTCCGCTCCCCGCTGGAGACGGCGAAGCCCATGGGCTCGGCGGCGTCGTGGGAGATGGGGAAGGTCTCCACATCCAGTCCGCCCACTGTGAAGCTGCTCCCCGGGGCGCAGGGGCGCACCACGTCCTCCAAGGCGGCGATGCGATAGCACAGCTGCCGGGCGGTGCCGGAGCTGGTGTAGACCGGCAGGCGGAAGCGCTTATGTAGGGTGGCAAGGCCGGAGATGTGGTCGGAGTGCTCATGGGTGATGAGGACCCCGGAGAGGGTCTCCGGCGGGATGCCCAGGCCGTTCAGCGCCGTGCAGATCCGGCGGCAGGAGATGCCCGCATCCAGCAGCAGATGGGTCTCCCCGTCGGAGAGCAGGGCGCAGTTGCCCGATGAGCCGCTGGCCAGAGTCGTCAGTTTCAGCAAGTGTGTTCCCTCCTCGCGGGCCGTCTTCGGGCGGCCTTCCGCCCGCGCAAAAAGGGCGGCGGACAGGCCGCCGCCCTGATTTGATTCCTAGGTTTTTGTTCAGCCCGCGCTGGCCTGGGCCTTCTCCTCGTCAGGGGTGACCACCACGCAGATGTCGGCCCCCACGCCGGAGAGCTTGCGGACGATGTCCTCGTAGCCCCGCTCGATATAGTGGATGCAGTCCACCTCGGTGGTGCCCTGGGCGGCCAGGCCGGCGATGACCATGGCTGCGCCGGCGCGGAGGTCGCAAGCCTGCACCGGCGCGCCGGTGAGACTTTCCACCCCTTCGATCACGGCGATCTTGCCGTCCACCTGCACCCTGGCCCCCATGCGGCGGATCTCATCCACATAGCGGTAGCGGCTGTCCCAGACGCCCTCGGTGATGACGCTGGTCCCCTCCGCCATGCACAGGGCCACGGCGATCTGGGGCTGCATATCGGTGGGGAAGCCGGGGTAGGGAAGGGTCTTCACATTGGTCCGGGTGAGCCGGTGGGCCGGGTCCCGGCGGACCAGCACCGCGTCGTCGGACTCCTCCACCTCGACCCCCATCTCCACCAGCTTGGCGGTGATGCAGTCCAGGTGCTTGGGGATGACATTTTTGATGAGGACCTCGCCGCCGGCGGCGGCTACGGCGGCCATATAGGTGCCCGCCTCGATCTGGTCGGGAATGATGGAATAGGTGCCGCCGCCCAGCCTGTCCACACCACGGATCTTGATGACGTCGGTGCCGGCGCCCATGATGTCGGCGCCCATGGAGTTGAGGAAGTTGGCCAGGTCCACGATGTGGGGCTCCTTGGCGGCGTTTTCAATGATGGTCATGCCCTTGGCCAGCACCGCGGCCAGCATGATGTTCATGGTGGCCCCCACAGAGACGATGTCCAGGTAGACCTGTCCCCCCTGGAGGCGGCCGCCCTGGGCGCTGGCGTTGATATAGCCGCCGCTCACGTCCACGTCGGCCCCCATGGCCACAAAACCCTTGATGTGCTGGTCGATGGGACGGGCGCCCAGGTGGCACCCGCCCGGAGGGGGCACCTGGGAGAAGCCGAACCGGCCCAGCAGAGCGCCGATGAGATAATAGGAGGCCCGGATCTGGCGGGCCATCACGTCGGGTACCTTGGCGTTGCGGATGCGGGTACAGTCGATGTCCACCGTGGTCCGGTCCACGGTGCGCACATCGGCGCCCAGCTCCTGGAGGATCTTCAAAAGAAGGGTGACATCGCTGATCTGGGGAATGTTCTCAATCCGGCACACACCGTCCACCAGCAGAGCGGCGGGAATGATGGCCACCGCGGCGTTCTTGGCGCCGCTGATCTCGATCTCTCCGTGCAGCGGTTTGCCCCCGTGAATCACATACTTCGTCAAAACCGCACCTTCTATTCTCCGGCGTCCTCCGGCTCGGCGGAGGGACGCGGCAAGGCCGGGAGAGGACTCCCGGACCTGGTAAATTTCTTCTGACAGGCGGGCGCTTACCGCTGCCCGCTCCAATGCAATGATATTATACCATCCCTAGTATGTAAAAGCAAAAGAAATTTTACACGAATGTTACGGGATTCTCTGCTGGAAATCATTTCTTTTCACGGCCTTCGGCCCTCTGCCGATGATTGCAGTCGGGAGAAAACCGTGGTATACTGATTTTGATTCTGTATTACGGGAGCGGTGGACATGGACATGTATGAAAAGACGATCTCCAGCCGATCCATTTTCCAGGGCGTTATTGTGGATCTGCGGGTGGACAGCATCGAACTGCCCAACGGCGCCGGGTCGATCCGGGAGGTGGTCTCCCACCCCGGCGGCGTGTGCGTGGTGCCCTACCATGACGACGGCACCGTCACAGTGGTGCGGCAGTTCCGCTACCCCTTTGGGAAGGTCGTGACCGAGCTACCCGCCGGGAAGCTGGAGCGTGGGGAGGACCACCGGCTGGCCGGTCTCCGGGAGCTGGAGGAGGAGACAGGCCTCACCGCCGATTCCTTCCGGTATCTGGGCCCTCTGCTGGCCTCTCCGGGCTTTTCTGACGAGGTCATCCACCTCTACCTCGCCCAGGGGCTCCACCAGGGGCCCTGCCACCCCGACCCCGACGAGTTCCTGGAGTTCTGCCGCATACCCTTCGCGGAGCTGCTGGAACAGGCCATGGACGGTCGTCTCCAGGACGCCAAGACGGTGGCCGGGCTGCTCAAGACCAAGGTCCTGCTGGGCCTTTGAACGAAACCAACACGGACAAGCTGGGAGGCGTGAAATGGGAAAGACCATTTTGATCGTGGAGGATGAAAAGAACATTGTCGACATCCTCAGCTACAACCTGACCAAGGAGGGCTATACCGCCCTGGAAGCCTACGATGGAGAGGCGGGGCTCCAGCTGGCCCTGGAACAGGACCCGGACCTCATCCTTCTGGACCTGATGCTGCCCAAGAAAAACGGCTTCGACGTCTGCCGGGAGATCCGGCAGGCGGGGCGGACCACCCCCATCCTCATGCTCACGGCCCGGGAGGAGGAGACCGACAAGGTCCTGGGTTTGGAGCTGGGGGCAGACGACTATATCACAAAGCCTTTTTCCATGCGGGAGCTCATGGCCCGGGTGAAGGCCAACATCCGGCGGAGCAACATGGTCCCCGCCGACCACGACGCCAAGCCGGCCACCGGACGTCTGGAGCTGGGCCGCATTGCCATCGACACCGAGCTGCTCATGGCCTATAAGGACGGGGCCCCTCTGGACCTCACCCAGCGGGAATATGAGCTTTTGAAGTTCCTGGCCTCCAACCCGGGGAAGGTCTTCTCCCGGGAGGCCCTCATGGAAAATGTATGGAACTACGAGGGCTATGTGGGCGACGTCCGGGCGGTGGACGTGGCCGTCCGCCGTCTGCGCGAAAAGGTGGAGGACGACCCGGCCACGCCGCAGTTTGTAGTGACGCGGCGGGGTCTGGGGTATTTGTTCAACGCCTGAACGCCGCAACCGCTCAGGCCGGGGCGTGCTCCACGGGGCCCCATCGCCGATGGGGCCGCCGTCAGGCGGTACACTGCTTAGGGGAAAGACCATCAACAATAGTCCATGGGCCCCCAAACGAAGCCCAGCGCAGCGGGTTCGTTTGGGAGAAGGAGGGGCAAGGGAGCGGAGTGAGCCATGGTCGCCAGACCAGGGCGAGCGGTGCGGACTTTGCCCCGACGCTGCACTGAGCATGTGAAGTCATTCGGGGTCCCCATGGGGCCAAGGCCGCATGGGGCAGAGGACGACCCGGCTACGCCGCAGTTTGTAGTGACGCGGCGTGGTCTGGGGTATTTGTTCAACGCCTGAACGCTGTAACCGCTCAGGCCGGGGCGTGCTCCACGGGGCCCCATCGCCGATGGGGCCGCCCCCCCTTTTTTTTGAGCATGCTCAGTTTTACGGGACCCATCCCAAGAAAGGAGACTGTCTCCCATGTTCCGCTCCCTCCATATGAAGCTGGTGCTCATCATGGTGCTCCTCATCGTCTCCCTGATGACCGTGGTGGGCGCCTTCCTGATGAACGCCGTGGTGCGGTACTACCTGGACGACTTCAACACCCGCATGAGCACCATGTTCTCCGCCCAGGACCTCTATGAGGATCTCACCATCCCCTATGAGGGCGAGGAGGACGGCGCGGCGGGGCTCCAGGATGTGCTCCGGGCCAACATGGGCGAGCTGGGTGTGGACGGGCGGACCCGCTACTACTTCATTCTGGACGGCACCACCGGAGCCTATCTGGCCGGCTCTGACGACCAGATGGGAGAGCACCTGGACAAGAGTCCCAACGTGCTCCGGGCGCTGGCCACAGGGGAACCGGCCACCGGCAGTGACATCACCGCTGATTTTATGGATGTGGCCATCCCCATCACCCGGGGAGAGGTCCCCTACATCATCCAGATCTATGACAACCGACAGACGGTGACAGAGCTCAACGGGTCCCTCTTCATGCTCATCCTCCAGGCCCTCGTCTTCGGTCTGATCTCCTCGGTGCTCCTCTCCTTCCTGCTGGCCAAGACCATGATTACCCCCATTGAGCGGCTGACCGCCGGCGCCCGGCGGGTGGCCTCCGGGGACTTTTCCCGAAAACTGGAGGTGGCCTCCAAGGACGAGATCGGTGTGCTCACCGCCACCTTCAACTCCATGGCCCGGCAGCTCCAGACCACCATCCGGGAGGCGGAAAACGAGCGCAACAAGCTGGACACCCTCTTTCTCCATATGACCGACGGTGTGGTGGCCTTCAGCCGGGCGGGCGCGGTGATCCAGAAGAACCCGGCAGCCGAGGATATGCTGGGCCGCCCCATCCTGCCCGAGGATACCTATGAGAGCCTGTTCGGAGATCTGGCCCCCCTGGACCAGATCCTCCATCTGGCGCAGCCCGGCTACCAGGAGGCCGAGCGCATCTCCGGCAGCCGGAGTCTGGAGCTGCTGCTGGCTCCCTTTGACCAGGAGAGCGGCCAGGGCGGCGTGATGGTGGTCATTCATGACGTCACCACCCAGCGCCGGAACGAGGAGATGCGCCGGGAGTTTGTGGCCAACGTCTCCCACGAGCTGCGTACCCCCCTCACCAACATCCGCAGCTACGCCGAGACCCTGGTGGATGGCGCCGGGGACATCCCTCCCGCCATGGAGAAAAACTTCCTGGGGGTCATCCTCAACGAGTCTGACCGCATGACCCACATCGTCCAGGATCTGCTCACACTGTCCCGGTTCGACTCTGGCCGCAGCGAGCTCAAGCTGGAGCGATTCTCCTTTTCCGCCGCCGTGCGGGACATCTACAACGCCGTGCTCATGGAGGCCCAGCGCCACGGCCATGCTCTCACCCTGGACATCGGTCCGGACATCCCCGAGATGGTGGGAGACCGGGACCGGGTCCTCCAGGTCATGATGAACGTGGTCTCCAACGCCATCAAATATACCCCCGACGGCGGCCAGATCGCCATTGCCGCCGGGCGGAACCCCCTGCGGGTGTGGATGGAGGTCTCCGACAACGGCATCGGCATCCCGGAGGCAGACCGCCCCCGCATTTTCGAGCGATTCTACCGGGTGGACAAGGCCCGGTCCCGGGAGTCGGGCGGCACCGGCCTGGGCCTGTCCATCGCCAAGGAGATCGTGGACCGCCACGAGGGCATCCTGGCCCTGGTGGACCGGCCGGGTCCGGGCACCACCATCCGCATCGAGCTGCCCATCGAGGGACCTGCCCATGGGAAGTGAGAAAAGGACCGCCCTCATCGAGTGGGGCAAGAATCTGCTGATCGTGTTGCTGTCCCTGTCGGCCCTCTACCTGCTGGGCCGGACCCAGCTCTATGAGGACGGCGCCGCCAGCGGGCGGGACCTGCTCTCCGGGCTGCAATCTGTCTTCACCCCCGCGGAGCCGGCCACGCCCGGCCAGACCCTGGGGAACTGGAGCCAGGGAACGCTGCCCCGCCCGGTCCGTATGGTGGTCCTCACCGCCCAGGGCAGCGCCGGCATCCAATACGACAACGCCGCAATGGACAGCCTCTTTCTGGAGGCCACCACACCGCTGGCCGACGCCCTCACCGGCGCGGGAACGTCGGTACAGGTGGAGGAGACAGACTTCCAGGCCGCCCTGAGCGCCCAGCGGCCCGGCATCTACCTGGACTTTCTGGGCCGTGTGCCCCTGGCCAATCTGACCGCCTGGCTCAGCGGCGGACGGGCGGTGAACGGTGCGCTGACCCAGAGTGTCCGCCGCCTCCTTCTCACGCTGGATGAGGAGGGGAGGGTCCTTCTCTACTTCATCGATGAGGGCACCGGCGGCTGCTATGTCTCCGAGACGGCCCCCGATCTGGCGGACCGGCTGGAACGTTTTGTGGCGGGGATCTCTCCCAACGGCTCCTCCTTTGCCTTCCAGAATGGAGAAGCCTTTGCCAGCCTGGCCCCCTACACCCTGCTGGAGGGCGGACAGCCGCCCAGGCCGGGCCGGTATTTCGTGAGCGATCCGGTGCCCATCAGCCCTGTGGGGGACGACTATGGAGACGCCTTTGACGCCCTGGTGCAGAGCCTCTCCTTCCAGCCCCAGTCCATGTCCTACCGCAGCCGGGACGGCGTCACCATCCAGGAGGGCGCGGAAAAGCTGCGGCTGAGCGACAGCGGTCAGGTGACCTACGAGGCCGCCGACCGGAGCGATCCCCGCTTTCCCATCCAGGGCCTGAGTCAGGTCCCCACGGAATGGGAGCTGGTGGGCGCGGCCTGGGCCTTTGCCGAGCGGGTCTTCCAGTCCAACACCGCCGCCTCCTTGTGCGGGGACGCCCGGCTGTATGTCCAGGGCCTGGAGGAGACGGAGGACGGCGTGGCCGTGCTCCTGGGCTACCAGCTGGATGGCGCCGCCGTGGCGGTGGGGCGCTTGGGCTGCGCCGCCCGGATCGAGATCTCCGACGGCGCCATCACGGCGTTCCAATTCCAGCTGCGGAGGTACACCTATCTGGACCAGGGGGTCCCGGTGCTGCCGGAACTCCAGGCCACTGCCGCGCTGGAGGCACAGAACGCCCAGGGCTCCGAACTGCTGCTCTACTACTACGACGACCTGCGCGGAGACGTGGTCGCCGCGGACTGGGGGGCCTTCTGAGCCCTGACCATGAAGGAGGTGAGGCGGCCTTGGAGTGGCCCAAGCTGAAGAACATCATCATCATCATTCTCGCCTGTGTGAACGCCTTTTTGCTGGTGCTGGTGCTCCACCGGCAGCAGGAGAGCCAGCGCTATTCGGAGAGCGCCCGGGAGGACGCCATCACCGTGCTGTGGAACACCTGCCGGATCGGGCTGGATCAGGCTTTGCTACCGGAAGACATGGCTCTGCCGCCCATGACGGTGGAGCGGGACCAGGCCCTGGAACAGCGGCAGGCCGCCGCCCTGCTGGGGACCCTCACCGGAACGCCGTCGGACTCCATGCGGTATGAGGGGACCAAGGGCACAGCGCAGTTCTATATCAACGGGTCCTTTTCCGCCGCCTTTGCGGAGGGAGCCTATCCTGTGGAGGAGACCACGCCGGAGGCATTTGCCCTGGCCCTTCTGGAGACCCTGGAGGTGGAGGGGGAGGTGGTCCGGGCCGAGACCGACGACTGGCCCCGCCGGGCGGAAGTGGTCCTCCGGCAGGGCTGGGCTGGGAGCCCCATTTTCGACTGCACCGCCACCCTGATCTTTCAGGACGGGGCGCTGCGGGAGATCCAGCGGGACGTGAGCCGGCGGCTGGTGGGCGCGCCCAGGGCCGCCGACGGGCCGGACTGTCTGGACATGGTCACGCTGCTGCTGCGGTTTGCCGACTATGTCAAGCAGAACAGCCGGGTGTGCAGCCAGATCACCGGCTTCACCGCCGGCTATGTGCTGGACGCCCAGTCGGAGCCCGCCCAGCTCGTCCCCACCTGGTATGTCACCACCGACAACGGAGCCTATTACTGGAACGCCGTTACCGGAGAGATCTACCCGGAGCAGGCCGATGGCTGACCACGGTCAACGCCCCTTGTGGGAGCGGACAAGAGCCGCTTTCACAAGGGGCGTTTTTCATGTCTGGAAGCCGAGCCCACGCTGGTTTGTGGTGCGCGGCCTCCCGGACGCGCCCATGCACCACGTCATTCTGTGGGGCGCGACGACCTCGTCGCGCCCCACAGCAAAAGAAATACCGCGCCGAAACGCCTGGCCGGTGAGGACACCGGCCCCTACAAAACTGCCGCACCGTTGGGCGTAGGGGCCGATGAGGACATCGGCCCCTACATTCGTCATTCTGAGCGGAGCGAAGAATCCGTCCCCTGTTCTTTTGTACCGGGGCAGGAATACGGATTCTTCGCCTGCGGCTCAGAATGACGAGGGAAGGGCG
>NZ_JAPFEA010000020.1 GCF_026169115.1 Intestinimonas sp.
GGGCAGGGGTGCTCTCGCCGCCCTCCGTCTCGGGGGCGGGGGTGCTCTCGCCGCCCTCCGTCTCGGGGGCGGGGGTGCTCTCGCCGCCCTCCGTCTCGGGGGCGGGAGTGCTCTCGCCGCCCTCCGCCTCGGGGACAGGGGTGCTCTCCACAGGGGTGCTCTCCACAGGGGCCTTCATGGGAGGGGCGGGGGCCACAGGGACCTCCACCGCTTCAAAATAGGTGTGGTGGATGACGGTCTCGCCGGCGGCCACGCCGGTCACGGTGCCGTTTTCATCCACAGTGGCCACGGCCTCATCGTCCGAGGACCAGGTCTCCTGGTCCGACGCCGTGTCGCCCTCCGCAGCGTCGCTGATGGTCACGCTGCTTCCGGCTGTGACCTCCAGGTTCCCCCGCTCCACGGGGGTCAGGTCCTCGCCCTCTGCCGCCAGGACCCCCACGGGCAGCATGCCCAGCACCATGGCGAAGGTCAGCAGCAGCGCCATCGCTCTCTTTCTTGTGTTTGCCAACATCAAGATCTTTCTCCCTTCATTCAGAAAGTGTTGATGCGGCAGCCGGACTGACTTGGCGGCCTGCGCCGCTTTAGCCCCTGGCTTTGCGTCCCGCCCTTTCGGACGGTTTGCCTTTCTCCTGGTCTCGCGTTCTTGCGAGGAACGGCCTTTTGAAACGATCCCCGCCGGGGATCTGGGGGAGCCGTTCACCCCCCGCCTGTGTTCTTTCGCCCTTCCTACGGATCGGAACCAGGCGGTTCCACCTCCTCCAGCTCCTGCCCGACGACGCCGTCGATCAGCCGGATCAGCTCCAATGCGCTGCGGAAGGGACGCGTCCGTTTCCCATCCAGCCAGGTGACGGTCCCCTGCCATGTGGCATTCTGCTGGTGGAGAATGTGGATCACAAAGGTTTTTTGCTCGCTCGTCTCGTGCTCCATACCGGGCCAACGACCTCCTTCCCTGTTGTCTGCCCCTATCATACACACCGTCGGTTACATTTCGGTCACATTTTCAAAATTCCCCAGCCCTGACCCCGCCCCGCAAAATAATTGCAGTTTTTTCACAAAACACCTTGACATTTCTCTGCTGATGTTGTACTATATAGCCAGAAAGGATGAGGTGAGTCCGATGTACTGACTGGTACAAGCAACGGTCCTTATCCCGGGCGCAAGTTTATGATTCAGCGCCCACCGCGTTGAAAATTCCCCGGCAAAGAAAAAGCTCCAGCGCAGCAAGTTCCCTGACAAAGCTCACTGAAGTGAGAATGCACACGGCACACCCCTAGCGAAATATCGCAAATGACGGAACCGAATGTGTCACAGCTTGTTCAAGTGGTAACTGCAAAGCAAAGGTCTTTTTCCCTGGCGATGGATTTTGGGCGCGTTAAAAATCCGTAGAAAGTAAGAGGTAGCGAAATTTGGTAGAGATTCAGGATCACGTGTAGCCCCCCGGTCACGTTGGATGGCCGGGGGGTTGTGCTGTTCCTGGAACCAGCGCGCCTCTATCGTCCGCCCCGCCTGGGGCCGGGCAACCTATCACAGAGTTTTCAGAAAGAAAAAACGCCGCCCGGACCGTTCTGTATGGTCCGGGCGACGTTTTCTTTTTTCTACTTTACCTGGTTGCGCAGGAGCTCACGCAAAGACTGTTCCGATCCAATCAGGACTTCATACATTTCTTTGGTAATGATACTCCCCACTTCGCTCGCCATGGTGCGGATGGTCCGCTCCAGGGCATCCTCGTAGCCCTGGAAATAATGGAGGTGGTGCTGGATCCGCAGCGCAGTATGTACCAGTGCCGCACTCAAGGGCGGCTCCCCCTCCATATCCTGGGGCCAACCCGAGCCGTCCGCGTTCCTGTGGTGCCAAAGGGCAATTTCCGCCCCATACCTGAGCAGAGGAACCTCCTCCTCCTCGAAAGACAAAAGCTCGTACCCCAGCGTGGTATGGCGTGGGTCGCCCTCCTCCTGGGCGCCCGCCGGATCGGGCAGCCCCAGCAGACCAATGTCGCAGAAGGGCGCAGCCAGACCGATCCATGCCGCATCCTTTTTTGTCAAGGGCCCCTCCGGGTGCATCTTCTCATATCTGTTGGCCAGACAGGCGGTGAGGGCCCCAAGCTGGCGCTGGTGCTTCAGCGCCGGCATAGACCGGAACTGACAAACCAGCTCCAGCTTTTTCAGCCATCGCTGCACCAAAGGCTCCGCTTCCTTTACGGTCATATCAGCGCACAGCAGGGTACGCTTCCTCCCGTCAGAGGTCTGCAGCGGCTCTTCCTCCGGGACATGATCCAGTATGGTAGAGTTGGGCGGCCAAGCCTGCCGCACCACAGCGCACACCCGCTCCTGGACGGTATGGGGGTCCACCGGCTTCACCAGGAAGTCTGCCGCGCCGCGCTCCACACTGGCCCGCACGTCCTTTTCGTTGGCGTCTGTGGTAATGAGGATCACCGGCAGGTCCACAGTGTCCCGCTCCACCTGGAGCTGGTTGAGGACTGTAAACCCCGCCCCCCGCCGCTCCAGGCAGATATCCAGCAGCACGGCGCAGATGCGTTCCCGGTTCTCCTTAAGACAGGTAAATCCCCGGTGGGCATTCTGTGCGCACTCCACCCGGAAGTGGTGCTTGAATATCTCATTCAAAATGGCCAGATCCAGCTCGGAATCGTCGATCACCAGCAGTGTATCCCGTATCATTTCCGCTCCTCCTCCCTAAAATATCCATTGATCAGCGCCGCGATCTGTTCGCTCTCCCGCCGCGCTTCCCGCGTGAGGTCTGTCAGCTTTTTCTTCTGGTGGAACCGGGACGTCCTGAATTCCACCAGGATCGCCTGCGCGCACTCATAGATGGGGGCGAGCTCCAGGTTCCCCGCCAGTCCCTTCAAATCGTGGACCCGGAGATAGAATACTTCCTCATCCTCATTGTCCAGCGCCTGAAGGATCTCCTCGAATCGCAGCTGCTTGGGCAGTTTTGCCAAGAACGTGAGGTACAGATTCTCATTGCCCATAAATCGATCCACTGCCCGCTGGACCTGAACGCCGGTTGCTTCCAGCAGCTCCATAAACGCTTTCTTTTCCATTGTGGTCTCCCCATTTCTCTGGTGGACGACAGACCGGCGATATGTAACGCGGGCCGCCCGCATCCCGCCAGACCTCTATCCATGTTGTTTTTTCAGCTTGCCGTATATGTATGGGATGGGAGGGGCGGCGCTCTGCCATTGCAGCCCCTCCGGTCTTTCTCCAGTGGAACCAGACCTGCACGCAGGCCGGGCCTCCTCTCCCCTCCCTATTGAATACCGGTCAGCTCTCCATATGGCGGCCCAGAAAGGCCGCCACCGTCTGCGCCAGCTTGTACTCTGCCTCGCCTGCCGCCCCGCCCTCCTGGGAGAGGAACAGCACGCTGCCCAACACGTCCCCCTCCGACAGGATGGGCGCCGCCACATCCAGCTGGAATTTGTCGCTCTCCTCGCAGGCCGGCAGCGGGCCGTCTCCCTCCTGCCTCTGATAGATCTGCCGGCCCTCCATGATGTTCTCCAGCTCGGCAGAGATCCGCTTGTCGGTCAGCTCCCGCCGGGCGGCCCCCGCCACGGCGATGCAGGCATCCCGGTCTGTGATCGCCGCCACCCGGCCCGTGGTCTTGTTCAGGCTCTCACACAGTTGAACTGCAAAATCACTCAGCCCCCCCATAAGAGAGTACTTTTTGAATATCACGCCGCCGTCCTTGTCTGTATAGATCTCCAGCGGGTCACCCTCCCGGATCCGCATGGTCCGGCGGATCTCCTTGGGAATGACGACGCGGCCCAGGTCGTCGATACGGCGCACGATGCCAGTTGCTTTCATCTATCTGTCTCCTCCCGCGGTGATATTTGGTCACAGACCTTAGTATCCGCAGGATTCTTTTGCCTATACAGGAAGACGGACTGGAATGACTTGGTACAAAATTTACCTGGGTTCTGTCAGAATAAGGCTCACCGGGCAGTGGTCGCTCCCCAGCACGTCGCTGTGGATCTCAGCCGCTTCGATCTGGTCCCGCAGCCGGTCAGAGACCAGAAAATAGTCGATGCGCCAGCCAGCATTCTTCTCCCGGGCCTTGAAGCGGTAGCTCCACCAGGAATAGGCCCCGGTGAGGTCGGGGTTGAGATAGCGGAAGGTGTCGGTGAAGCCGGCGGAGAGCAGCTGGGTCATCTTGGCCCGCTCCTCGTCGGAAAAGCCGGCGTTCCCCCGGTTGGTCTTGGGGTTTTTCAGGTCGATCTCCTCGTGGGCCACATTCAGGTCTCCGCAGACCACCACCGGCTTCTTCTCGTCCACCCCCTTCAAATAGGCCCGGAAGGCGTCCTCCCACTCCATGCGATAGGGCAGCCGGGCCAGTCCGTCCTTGGAATTGGGGGTATAGACGGTCACCAGGTAGAGCTCCGGGAACTCCAGGGTGATGGACCGGCCTTCCCCCACATGGGCGGGGTCGCCGATGTCGTAGGTCACCGCCAGGGGCTCCCGCCGGGTGAAGACGGCGGTGCCCGAGTAGCCCTTTTTCTCCGCCGAGTTCCAGAACTGGAGGTAGCCCGGCGTGTCGATCTCCGCCTGGCCCGGCTGCATTTTGGTCTCCTGGAGACAGAAGACGTCGGCGTCCGACGCCTTGAAATAGTCATAAAAGCCCTTCTGCACACAGGCTCTCAGGCCGTTGACGTTCCATGAGATAAATTTCATCGCTCGTACCTCCCACGATGCGCGATTTCCTTCTCCCTTTTATTTTACAGGATATGCGGACTGAATACCAGCTATTTCCCAAATTTCTGCTGTTATTCTCTCTCCGGCATGATACAATGGGAAAAACAACGAGGGGGGATGGCCTTGCTGCGGCTTTTTTTTGCACAGGCTGTGGACGCACATGTTCTGCTCCGGCAGGCCGCGGGGCTGGTATGGGGGCTGGAGGACCTGCCGGACCTGGACCGCGCCCCCGGTGGGAAGCCGGTTTTCCACAATTTCCCCCACCGATGTTTCAACCTCAGCCACAGCGGCCCCTACGCCCTGTGCGCCCTCGGCGACAGTCCGGTGGGGGCCGACGTCGAGGTCATCCGCCCCCGCCGCCCCTCGCTGCCCCAAAAGGTCCTCTCCGGGGCGGAGCTTGTCTGGTTCCTGGACCGGGGGAGCCGCTGGGAGGACTTCTACACCCTGTGGACCCTGAAGGAGGCCCGGGTGAAGCAGTCCGGCGCCGGCCTCACCCGCCCGCCCCGGGACATCGCCGTCCCCCTTCTGGAGCCCGGACAGCACGCCCAACTGGACGGTCTCGTCTTCACCGCCTACGCCGGTGAGGGCTGGCGGGCCGCCCTCTGCGCCGCCGACCCCGGCCCCCTTATAGAAGGTATCAGAACTTCTTAAGCGACTTTTAAGAACTGGAGCAGTTTTTTCTAAAGGTTCCTTCTGTATACTGTTCTCATCAAGAGAAGGAGGGACAGCCATGAAAATCCTGATCCTCACCGGTAAATTTGGTATGGGGCACTACTCCGCCTCGCAGTCGCTGCGCCTCCAGCTCCTGGGCGCCTTCCCTGGCGCCCGTGTGGAGGTGGTGGACCTCCCCGCCTACGCCATCCCCGACGCATCCGAGGCCATCTATAAGGCGTTCTCCCTGCTGGTGACCAAGGGGAGCGGTCTCTACAACATCTACTACAAGGCCACGGAGAACGCCACCCTCAAGGCCCGTCCTCCCCTGGCCGACCTCTTTCAGGACAGGCTGGGGGAGCTGCTGTGGGAGGAGCGGCCTGACGCCGTCATCGCCACCCACCCCTTCTGCGCCCGCCTGGTGGCCGACTACAAAGAGGAGGTCGGCTCCGGCCTTCCGCTGGTGACCTGTATCACCGATCTCTCCTCCCACTCCGAGTGGCTCAACGAGGGCACCGACTGCTACCTGGTGGGCTCCCGGGAGATCCGGGACCGCCTCGCCGCCAAGGGGGTGGAGCCCGAGCGCATCCTGGTCACCGGTATCCCGGTGAAGCCGGAGTTCCGCCGACCCACCCATCGGGCCCACCGGCCGGGGGAGCGTCGCCTTCTCATTATGGGGGGCGGATTGGGCCTCCTCCCCAAAAAGGATAAGTTTTATGAGGCTCTCAACGCCATGCCCGGCGTACGCACCACCATCCTCACCGGCAACAACCACAAGCTCTTTGAGCGGCTCCACGGCCGCTATGAGAACATTGAGGTCGTGGGCTTTACCGACCGGGTGTACGACTATATGGCCTGGGCCGACCTGATGCTCTCCAAGCCCGGCGGCATCACCCTCTTCGAGACCATCTTCTCGGAGCTGCCCATCCTAGCCTGGGAGCCCTTCCTCCAGCAGGAGCGGGAAAACGCCCGCTTCCTCACCCGCTGCCAGATCGGACGCATCGCCCCCAAGGAGCCCGAAGCCTGCCTGGAGGCCATCGCCCGGCTCCTCTCCGACGGCCCGGCCCTGGAGCAGATGGCCGGGAACATGCGCCGGCTGAAGGGTCAGCTGGAGGCCCAGAGCCTGGAGCGGCTGATGACCGCCCTCACCGGAAAGGAGGTCCGCTGATGGACCGCAGACGCATCCTCAGTTTCACCCTCCTGGCCGCCCTCATCGGCGGGACCCTCTTTTTCCTCCTGCGCCAGCAGCCCCTCTCCACCCTGGCTCAGGTCCTCCGCACGGTGCGGCCCCGGTATCTCCTCCTGGGCCTGGGGCTCATGTTCACCTTTGTGGGCTGCGAGGCCCTGTGCTCCAAGCTCATCCTGGGCCGCCTGGGCCACAATATGCCCTACCGGAAGTGCTTAGGCTACTCCTTTGTGGGCTTTTATGTGAGCTCCATCACCCCCTCCTCCACCGGGGGGCAGCCCGCCCAGATCTATTTCATGTCCAGGGACGGCGTCCCCGCCGCCCACGGCTCCCTCAACATGCTGCTCATCGCCGTATGCTACCAGACCGTCACCTTCCTCTACGCCGCCCTCGCCTTCTTCCTCCTTCCCAACGTCCGCTCCGGCATGGGGGGCGGGCTGGGGCTGCTCCTCCTCTACGGCGGCGCGGTGATGGTAATGCTCACCGTCGGGATGCTGGCCATGATGTTTCTCCCCAACGCCGCCCGCCGCCTTACCGGCGGACTGGTGACCCTGGGGGTGCGGACCGGGCTGGTCAAGCATGAGGACAAGGTCCGCTCCGGTCTGGAACGCCAGATGAAGGCATACCGGGAAGGGGCCGACTGCCTGCGGGCCAACCTGGACCTCTTTCCCCTCCTCCTGCTCCTCACCGCCCTCCAGCTCACCGCCCTCTACGCCGTGCCCTATACCGTCTACCTGGGCTTCGGGCTGCGTGGGGCCGGCCTGTTTCAGATGGCGGGCGCACAGGCCCTGGTCTCTCTGGCTGTGGGCTCCCTCCCCCTGCCCGGCGCTGTGGGCGCCGCCGAAGGGGCAGCCCTCCGGGCCTTCACCCTCTTTTTCGGCACGGGACTGGCCGCCCCCGCCGTTCTGGTGGCGCGGGGGATCAGCTTTTACAGCTTCCTCCTCCTCAGCGGTCTGGTCACCCTCTGGGTCCACCTGAGCCACCGCCGCCGGGACCGGCTCCCTAAGACCCCCGTCTCCGGGGCTGTCAGGCTCCAAAAGACGGGACGGCAGACCTCGCTGGGCTGTTGAAGCCTCCCTTTCAGGGCTTTTTTCATAAACTGAAACGCCGTTTTCCGGCCCACAGGGGCCGGGAGACGGCGTTTTTGTGTTGTTTCACTTCTTTTCTCCGGTGAGCTCCTCCACCAGAGCCACGGCGGTGAGGACCATGCGGTCACAGTGGGCGGAGCGCTCCTCCCCGGTCTCCTTGGCCTTCTGGAGGAGCTGGGCGCACTCCAGCGCCCCGGCCCGCTCCTTGAACATGCGCTGGAATTCCGCCGCCGTGCGGCTGTCCGCCCCCCGCAGTCCCAGGGCCATGAGGCCGCCGGTCACCGCCCCGCACACCGAACCCCGGCGCATACCGGCGCCGAACTGGGCCGTCAGGCGGTACATGGTCTGGCCGTCCAGCCCCAGGTCCTCGGCCACGGGAACAAGGGTGGCCTGGGCGCAATTGTAGTGGGGCTCCGACAGGTGGTGGAGCTCCTCCGCGCGCTTCAAAATATCCATTCGTATTCTCTCCGTTCTTCGCTAATTGAATCGGTCCGGGTCCTCTGCAAAGAGCCGCCGCACCCTTTCCAGCAGGGGGCGGTGCTCCGGCAGTTCCAGACCGGGGTCAGCCGCCAGGAGCCCGGCGGCGGCGTCCTGGGCCTCCCGGAGCACCCGGGTGTCGGTTTCCAGGTCGGCCACCCGCAGGGCAGGCAGGCCGTGCTGCCGCGCCCCGAAGAAATCGCCGGGGCCCCGGAGCTTCAAGTCCTCCTCGGCGATCTTGAAGCCGTCGTTGGTCTGGGTGAGGACCTTGAGCCGGGCCCGGGTGTCCGGGCTCCGGTTGTCGCTGACAAGGACGCACCAGGACTGATGGCTGCCCCGGCCCACCCGGCCCCGGAGCTGGTGGAGCTGGGAGAGGCCGTACCGGTCGGCGTTCTCAATGATGATGAGGCTGGCGTTGGGCACATCCACCCCCACCTCGATGACGGTGGTGGACACCAGGATGTGGGTCTCCCCAGCGGTGAAGGCGGCCATGGCGGCCTCCTTCTCCCGGGCCTTCATGCGGCCGTGGACCAGCCCCACCCGCAAGTCCGGAAAGACCTGCTCCGCCAGCACCCGGGCGTACTCGGTCACCGCCTTCAGGTCCCAGGCCCCCTCCGGGTTTTCCTCCACGGCGGGGCAGACGATGTAGACCTGCCGCCCCTCCTTCACCTGGTCCCGGACAAAGCCGTACATCCGCTGCCGCTTGCTCTCCCCCACCAGCACCGTCTTCACCGGCATCCGGCCTGGGGGCAGCTCATCAATGACCGACACGTCCAGGTCCCCGTAGATGATGAGGGCCAGGGTCCGGGGGATGGGGGTGGCCGACATGACCAGCACGTTGGGGGAAAAGTCCTCCTCGCCCCCCGCCTTGGCCGCCAGGGCAGCTCGTTGCTCCACCTCCCCAGCGCGGCAGGCCGCGCCGGGGCACCCCTTTGTGATTTTATCTGCGGCGGGGGGAAGTGAATCCCCCCCGCCTTCGCCGCAAAGGCGGCGTCCCGCCTGCGGCGGGTCCTTCGGCGTGTTCGCCTTGGCCGCTAAAGCGGCCCGCTGCTCCACGCCGAAGCGGTGCTGCTCGTCGGTGATGACCAGCCCCAGCCGGCGGAAGGCCACCCCCTGGGAGAGGAGGGCGTGGGTGCCCACCACAAAGGGGAGGGCACCCGTCTCCAAGGCGGAGAGGACCTTCCGCTTCTCCGCAGCCCGCATGGAGCCGGTGAGGAGCCCCACTTCGATGCCCGCGGGTGAGAGCATGGCCGAGAGGGTCTTGGCGTGCTGTTCGGCCAAAATCTCAGTGGGCGCCATCATGGCGCACTGCCAGCCGGAGCGGACGGCCAGCCAGGCACAGCCGGCGGCCACCGCCGTCTTGCCGGAGCCCACATCCCCCTGGACCAACCGGTTCATGGGCCGGGGGAGCGCCAGGTCGGCGGCGGCCTCCTCCAGGGCCCGTTTCTGGGCCCCCGTCAGGGTGAAGGGCAGCAGCTTGTAAAAGTCCTCCAGGCCGGTCTCCCCAAAGACCGGGCCCCGGCCCTGGCTCCGCCGCTCCCGCAGGAGGGCCAGGCCCAGAGAGAGATAAAAGAGCTCCTCAAAGGCAAAGCGCCGCCGGGCGGCCTCCAGGGCCGTCTCGTCAGCGGGAAAGTGGATGCTCCGCCAGCAGTCCGCCGCCGGGGCCAGATGGTGTTGTTCTAAAAGGGCCTGGGGCAGGGTCTCCGCCGGGGGCGGCAGCGTATGAAGAGCCCGCTCCACAAGCCCGGCCAGCAGATGGTTGGTGATGCCCGCCGTCAGGGGGTAGACCGGCAGGATGCGCCCGCAGGCCCAGGGCCGCTCCGCCTCCTCAAACTGAGGATTGGTCATCTGCCGGTGGCCCCCCATGAGTTCCACCCGGCCATAGAGAATATACTCCTCTCCACGGTGAAGGGCCTGACGGACATAGCCCTGGTTGAAAAAGGTCACCAGCATGGCGGAGGCCCCGTCCACTACCTTGAGCCGCGTCACATCCAGGCCCCGGCGGATGTGCATGCGCCGGGGCTCCTCCGCCGCCATGACCCGGACGCAGCACGGCTCCCCCACCGGGGCCTCGGCGATGGCATAGACCTGCCGCCGGTCCTCATAGCTCCGTGGGAGATAGCCCACCAGATCTCCCGCCGTCCGGAGCCCCAGCTTTTCCAGGCCCTTGGCCCGGCTCTCCCCCACGCCGGGGAGCTCCCGCAGGGGGGTGCTCACATCCATGACTGCGCCTCCTCGAAAAAGGTCTCCCGGTCATAGAGGGCGTTGAGCACCGGCAGCAGGGCGTTGGCGCTCATGTGCTCCGGGAGGTCCAGATGCTGGAGCAGGGCGCTGCGGCGCTGGGCCGAGTCTGGGCCGCCGGAGAGACCCAGCAGGTAGAGGTCGGCCTTGGTGATGGCCTCTTTGGGCGCACTTCCGTTGGCCAGCTCCTCCAGGAAGGTGGCCCCCGCCCGGCAGAGGACCTCCTCCAGCACCGCCGGGGACATGCCCTCCACCCCCAGCTTGCCCTCCTTGCCGGGGGCGCGCTTGCGCCGCTCCTTGCCGTAGACGTCGGGAATGTAGGCGTGCTTCACCCGGTCCGCGGGCAGGGCGCTTTTGAGGTGGCTGCGGATGAGAAAGCCCGCCCCGTCAGAGTCGGTGAGGACGATGAGTCCCCGCTCCTCCGCCAGCCGCCGCAGCAGAGCCACCAGCTCCTGATTTTTGAACACCCCGAAGCCGGCGGTCTCCAAAATCACCGTATCCACCACCTGGGAGAGGGTGTTTTTGTCATAACGGCCCTCCACCACGATGGCCTCCTGTATGTGCAGCATCCCCTGGGCTCCTTTCCTTGTTATGCGATGCCCGTCTTGGGCGGGCGGTTGGCCAGCTTCAGGATGAGGTCGATGAGGAGCTCCCCCCCGTCGGCCCCAGGCCTGGACTTCATGGCCAGGTCGGTCTCCGCCGCCTGGAGCACCGCCCACCGGCACCAGCTCCGGTCAAACCGCCGGGCGGCGTCCATGAGCTTCTGGGCCGGGTAGGCCGAGCGCATCCCCCACAGCTCTACCAGATAGCCCGTCCCCTTCCGCTCCTCCATGGCCAGCCGGGCGGAGTAGAGCTGTCGGAGCTGCCGGCCCAGCACCGACAGCAGTTTGATGGGGGGCTCCCCCATGTGGAGGAGGTCGGAGAGCACCGACGAGGCCCGGTCAAAGTCTCCGGCGGCGATGGCGTCGGTGAGCTGAAAGACCACCGCGTCCAGCCGGGGGATGGCCACGGCGTCGATGTCGGACCGGGTCACCGCCCGGTTCCGGGCGTAGGCCCCGATCTTGCCGATCTCCGAGATGAGCCCCGTCATCAGGTCCCCGCACAGGAAGATGAGGTACCGGGCCAGCTCCGAGTCGATGTCGTGGTCCAGAGCCCGGAACCGGCGGCGGACCCAGTCCACCAGGTCCCCCTGCTCCTGCCGGGTGAACTTCACCGCCGTGCCGTGGGCCTTGATGGCTGCGGCCAGCTTGGTCCGGGCATCGGGCTTGTACTCGATGAGGTCGTAGACGAAGACCAGACAGACATACTCCGGCAGGTCGGCAAAGAGGGCGGTCATGGCCTCCCGCTGGTCGGCGGGGGCCTTGAAGAGGTCGTAGTCGTAGACCACCACCATGGTGCGCTCGCTCATCATGGGCAGGCAGTCGATGACCTGTCCCAGGGCCTTGGGATCGCACTCCTTGGCCTGGAGGGTGTGGAGGTTGAAGGCCTCCATGCCGCCGGGCAGCAGCTTTTTCTTCAGCTGCCCCAGGTAGAAGTCCCGCAGGTAGGCTTCCTCCCCGTGGAAAACGTAAAGCTGCCCCGGTTTTCCGGCGGAAAGCTCACTTTTGAGCTGTTTCAATGCCGCGGCGTCGGCGGCGCTGGTCTTGGCCATGGGGGACCTCCTTATCTCACCGTAATGGTGACGTTTCCCTGTAAATCGGTGCGGTAGATATCGCAGCCCGCCGTGCTCAGCCGGAGCAGGGTCTCCGGGGCGGGGTGTCCATAGGTATTGTAGCCGCAGGAGATCACCGCCGTCTCCGGCGTCACTGTCTCCAGCAGGAGCTCCGAGGCGGCATATTTGGAGCCGTGATGGCCCGCCAGGAGCACATCCACATCGGGCAGCTGCCCGTACTTCACCAGCCGCCCCTCCACCACCTGGTCCATGTCCCCGGTGATGAGGGCGGCAAAGTTATCCGTCTCACACAGCAGGCTCAGCCCCTCCTCGTTGGTATCCCCGCTCCCCAGAGGGCCGTACAAGGTGAGGGCGGCGTTCCCGAAGTCCAGCACCACGTCGTTCCACACCAGCATGGCCGGGACGCCCCGCCCCGACGCCTGGGCCAGAAGCTCGGTCTGGAGTTCTGGGGCCTCGATCACTTTGGGCAGGGCCAGATTGGACACCTCCAGCCGGTCCAGGAGGGTGGACACCCCGTTGGCGTGGTCGCTGTGGCAGTGGGTGAGCACCAGCAGGTCCACCCGCTCAATGCCCATGGTGCTCAGGTAGCCTGCCGCCAGGTCGCCGGCGTCCCCGCCGGTGCTGCCGCAGTCCACCACCGCCACCCGGTCCCCGCAGCGGAGCACCACACACTGGCCCTGGCCCACGTCCAGCACGGTCATGGTGAGGGCTCCCGCCCGGTAGGCCGCGTGGTTGAGCACCAGGGCGGCGGTGAGCACGAGCACAGAGCAGCACAGGGGCGTCAGGGGGCGGCGCGGGCCCTTCATGGTCAGGAAGAGGACCCAGAGCAGGTAAACCACAGCAAGGCCGCCCAGCAGGTAGGGTCCCGCCACCGTCACGGCGGCAAAGGGGGCGTCGGCCAGCCCCCGGACCACCCACAGTGCCAGCCGGGGCAGCACGCCCACCGCCTGACCCAGGGCCGTCCCCAAGGCGGGGAGCAGGAGCTGGACCAGGGCGGTGAGCAGCCCGCCCTGGAAGGTAAGCTGCAAAAGGGGCAGGCACAGCAGGTTGGCGAGGGGTGCAGCCAGCGAAAGGCTGCCGAAGTACCACACCAGCAGCGGCACCGTGAAGACCATGGCCCCCACGGTGACCCCCAGGGAGCCCGCCGCCCACCGGCCCAGCCGGCGGAGCGGACCGGGCCGCTTCTCTTTCTTCTCCGGGGCGGGAACGAGCCCGGTCACATAGTCCCGCACCCGCCCGGAAAAGGCCAGGATACCCGCCACCGAGGCAAAGGAGAGCTGAAGCCCCACGCTCAGCGAGGCGTAGGGGTCCTGGAGCAGGAGCAGCAGCAGGGCCAGGGACAGGCTGGTGGGAGAATCGTTCTCCCGGCCCAGCAGGGGCCCCAACAGCAGCAGGCCGTTCATCACGGCGGCCCGCACCACCGAGGGGGTACAACCCACCGCCAGGGCATAGACCGCCATCAGCGGCAGGACAACAAAAGCGGTGCGGCGGCGGTACCGGCTGCCGGTGAGGGCCACCGCCAGCTGGACCAGGAAGCCCATGTGGAGCCCCGACACCGCCACGGCGTGGGCCAGCCCCACCCGGCGCAGGGCATCGTAGTCCCCCTGGGGCAGACCAGCGGTGTCCCCGGTGAGGAGGGCGGTGACCAGGCCGGCGCTCTCCGCCGGAAAGGCGGCAGCTACGGCCCCCTTGACCGCCTGGGCCCAATGGGCGGGCCTTGCCCAGAGGGGCAGCCGCTCCGGGCGCTCCGCCTCCAGTTTCCGCACATCCCCCGTCAGGTGGACGCCACGGGCAAGGCGGCGCTCCCACCCCTCTGTGAGCCGCTCCGGCGGGCCCTTCCAGTCCGCCGTCACCGTGAGGGCGTCCCCGGGGCGCAGGTCCAGCAGCTCCTCGCCGTCGCCATAGAGTATGGCCCGAAGCACGGGTCCGTTCTCTGTGTCCACCCGCACCTCCACGCCGGCGCCGTAGGCCGTCTCATAGGGCCAGTCGATAACGGCGGCGGAGCGGGCAGACCCGGTCCCGTCCAGCTCCCGGGCTGCGCCCAGGAAGTGGGCGTTGTAGCCCGCCGTCCAGGCCAGACCCGCCGCCACGCCCAGGCATACCAGGGCGCAGCGGCGCCACCGGTCCTCCCGTTTCAGCAGGACCGGCAGGGGCAGGAGCAGGGCCGGCGCCCACAGCCCCTGGCAGGCCAGAAAGACCGCCGCGGCAAAGCCGACGGCCACTGCCGCCAGCTTACGCACGGGGTGCGGAGGGGTCGTCGGTGCGGCCCAGCAGATAGTCGGTGGAGGTCTGGTAGTAGTCCGCCAGCTTGAGGAGGGCCCACACCGGGATCTCCCGCAGGCCCTTTTCGTACCGGCGGTAGACCTCCGGACTCATATTCAGAATCGCCGCTACTTCCTTCTGCTTTAGATCTCTGTCAATACGTGTATCAGCCAGTCGTCTGAAATACATTCCTATCACCTGCTCAACACTACCATACGGTAGGTTTTCGCAGGCAATACAGGACTATACGGTTCTATTTTACCATTTACAGGATTTTAATCAAGAGTGAGATCTCTCCACCAGCCGCCGGATGGGAAAGCAGACAATGGACGGCTGACAGCCGTCCCTATGCACCGAGCACCGGCGGCGTTACGAAGTAAGCCGACGGTGCAAGCAGCGTAGCAACAGAAGACCTGGGGGGTACATCCAATAGGGGGGCCGCAGCCCCCCTGTGCTTGGTCGTTTTAAGGGGAGGATTGTCAAGGAGGGGGAAATCGAAATCCCCCTCCTTGACTGACTCTTTCGCCCCTTTCTGGTCATTCAGAAAGGGGCCCGCCGGAGGCCGTTCTCCATCGGAGATGGAAACAAAATGATTTTCTTCTGAGTAAAAGCAGTTTATATTTGCACCGTTGTCCGCCCTGCCGGGGGCGTTCCTTTCTGCTTGTGCAGAAAGGAACCAAAGACACCCCAGAGAGGGGGGATTCCGATTTCCCCCCTCTCTGGACTCTCCCCCTTGAAACGGCCAACACAGGGGGGCTGCGGCCCCCCTATTGGATGTACCCCCCGGAGTTCTTCTACCGTTGCGCCATTTGCACCGCCGGCTTACTCCGTAACGCCGCCGGTGCTCAAGGGATGGGGAACCACCGCCGGACGGGCGGCTGATAGCCGCCCCTACAAAACCACCGCAAGGAGCGTAGGGGCCGATGTCCCCATCGGCCCGCGTGGCGTGGTTTGTGCCCTGCCCACCCCCTCAGTCACCTTCGGTGACAGCTCCCCCGTCAAGGGGGAGCTGTATTTTGTGGGGCGCGGCCTCCCGGACGCGCCCCACAGCAAAAGAAATACCGCGCCGAAACGCCGGGCCGATGAGGACTCCGGCCCCTACATTCGTCATTCTGAGCGGAGCGAAGAATCCGCGTCCCCTGTTCTTTTGTACCGGGGCAGGAATACGGATTCTTCGCCTGCGGCTCAGAATGACGGGGGTGGGGCGCACCTGTGTGTGCGCCCGCAGGCATGGCGGCCACGCCGCTCTACGGGCATGTAGGGGCGGCAGCCTGCCGCCCGCAGACCGGCGCAGTGCCACGCCGGACGGGCGGCTGATAGCCGCCCCTGCCCACGTCGTCCTGAGCGAAGCGAAGGACCCGTCTCTCCTGCCCTTTCCTGCAACGCCAGGGGCTGGGAGGACGGATTCTTCGGCTTCGCCTCAGAATGACGGAAAATGTATGGGCGCGCCGGGGCCGTCGTGCCCCGCACAAAAGCAGTCCCATACCGACACATTTTCCACCGGAGAAAAACCATCCCCCGGCGGCTGTGCCGCCGGGGGATACGGATGGCGCGTATACGGTCAGCCGGGAGGCCAGGTCATATCCCGTCCGCCCAGCACGTGGAAATGCAGATGGTGGACACTTTGGCCCGCCTGCATCCCCCACAGGGCTTTCGCCCTGCGGGGACCCCGCTTTTCATTATATCTGCTCGGGCGGAATGAATCCGCCCGGCATCAAGGTTTTGGGCTGTGCCCAAAACACTTGGACACGCCTGACGGCGTGCCCCGCTCTGCGGGGACCCGGCGAGCAGGCTGCATCAGCCGGGAGGCCAGGTCATATCCCGTCCGCCCAGCACGTGGAAGTGCAGATGGTGGACGGACTGGCCCGCCTGCTCGCCGATGTTGGAGACCACCCGGTAGCTCGCAAGGCCCAGGTCACGGGCCACCTTGGCGATGACGGCGAAAATGTGGGCCACCACAGCGGCGTTCTCCGGCGTCACCTCGGCCACAGAGCCGATGTGGTCCTTGGGGATGACCAGAAAGTGGGTGGGAGCCTGGGGATCAATGTCGTAGAAGGCGTAGACGGTCTCGTCCTCATACACCTTGTTGGAGGGGATCTCCCCCGCCGCGATCTTGCAGAACAGACAATCGAACATATCATCAACTCCTACCAATCAAATATTACCAGAATAGGACATATAACACAATGTAGCTTCTTCAAATTTTCTTGCCCATTCTTCTGTACAGAAAAATAACGTATTCCCCTGAATGCCATCTGTGGCATAAAACCGTTTTTGGACTCCCAGCTTTTCCAGCTCATGATTTACCGCATCCTGGAAAGAAACATCCAGCCAATCCCCCATAAATTGAGCGTCAAAGCTGCACAGCACACCGTTGATGCGGTAAGACACGTGCATAATCCCGCCTGGGGCCTCCCAATCCACATCGCTGTCATCCTGCGCTGCATCAGAAAAAACAAGCTCTCCCTCGGAGATTGCTTGCAGGCCCTTGATGAAGTTTGGATACATATTTTCAATGCTAAAAACCTCTCCATCGAAAGAGAATACCTGATTGGACACGGGCGTCCATACGCCGGTATCCCAATCAAATTCTCCAACTCCAATCGCGGCCAGAAGCTCACCGAAATCTGAGGGTGGATTTCCTTTCTGAAAGACTTCCTGGACAATGTTCTCCGGAACCGTTAACCCCAGCCCCTGCAAGACCGCAATTTGATGGGAAAGCGGTTGTGAGCCGCGTTCCATCCGTGAATCGAACAGCTGCATATAGTCGGTATCTCTCATGCCCCACAGTCCTTTCCTCAGAATCTGTCCAATCAGGAACATCCTTCGTCAAAAACCATCTAATCGTCTTTAGTATAGCACATCAATGATCGAATGTCATTCTTTTGTCAGGGAAAAATTCGGGGCCGCCTGAACCAGGCAGCCCCGTGTACACTTAGCACGAACCAAATCTATTCTGCTCCGGGATATAGCGATACCCAATGGCGGCCAGTCGCTGTGACATCTCATCCATGTCAACCTGTTGGACCTGACACAGTTCCTCCAGGCTGTCAAATTCATCCCGGAGCTTCGTGTTCACAACGCTCAGCAAAAGATACGGGTCCTGGGGCAGCATGCTCACAGCCCCAGCTTGCCAGCCACGAAGTCATCCACGGTGGCCAGCGCGTCGTCCAGCTTGAGGACGTCGGTGCCGCCACCCATGGCGGAGTCGGGCTTACCGCCGCCCTTGCCGCCGCAGATAGCGGTGACGTGCTTGATGAGGTCGCCGGCCTTGACTCCCTTCTGGACGGCCTCCTTGCCGCAGACGGCCAGGAAGGTGATCTTCCCGTCCCGCACGGCGGAGAGGACGGCCACCACGGCCTGGCTCTTGTCCCGGAGGAAGTCGCCCATCTTGCGCAGGCGGTCGGCGTCGGCGTCGGCCAGGGTGGCGGTGACCAGCTTCAGGCCGCCCACATCCTTGGCCCCCATGAGGAACTGGCCGGCCTCGCTGACGGCCTCCTTGGCCTTGAATGCCTCCACCATATGGCGCAGCTCTCTGAGCTCCTCCATATTCTGCACGGCCTTCTCCCGCAGCTCCCCGGGCTTGGCCTTCAGGGCGGCGGCGGCCTGGAAGAGCATCTCCTGGTTCCGGTTCATGACCTCCAGAGAGGCAAGGCCGGTGGTGGCCTCGATGCGGCGGACGCCGCTGGCCACGGAGAACTCGCTCTCGATGTGGAAGACGCCCACCTTGGCGGTGTTGTCCAGGTGGGTGCCGCCGCAAAACTCCACGGAATAGCCTTCGCCCATGTCCACCACCCGGACGGTGTCACCGTACTTTTCGCCGAAGAGGGCGATAGCCCCCCGCTGCTTGGCCTCCTCGATGGGCAGCACGTCGGTGTGGACGTCGTAGCCCTCCAGCACGGCCTCATTGACCATGGCGGAGACCTGAGCCAATTCCTCGGCGGTCATGGCCGAGAAGTGGGTGAAGTCGAAGCGCAGCTTATCCTCCTCCACCAGGGAGCCGGACTGGTGGACGTGGTCACCCAGCACGGTGCGCAGGGCCTTGTCCAGCAGATGGGTGGCGGAGTGGGCGCGCATGACGGCCTTCCGGCGCTTGACGTCGATGCCGGCGGTGACGGTGTCGCCCAGCTTGAGGACGCCGCCGCTCAGCTTGCCGTAGTGCATATACTTGCCGCCCTTGTTCTTCTGCACGTCGGTGACGGTGAAGACGGTCCCGCCGGCGGTGATGACGCCGTGGTCGGCCACCTGGCCGCCCATCTCAGCATAGAAGGGGGTCTTGTCCAGGACCACGATGCCCTCCACGCCGGGCATGAGCTCCTCGGCCTGCTCGTTCTCCACCACCAGGGCCACCACGCGGGCGTCTTCAATGGTGGTGTGGTCATAGCCCACAAACTCGGTCTCGGGCACGTCCTTACCGAACTCCACGCCGGCCCAGCCCAGGTCGCCCAGGGCCTCCCGGGCCTTGCGGGCCCGCTCCTTCTGCTCCTGCATCAGCTGTTGGAAGCCCTTCTGGTCCACGGTCATGCCCTGCTCCTCCACCATCTCGATGGTGAGGTCGATGGGGAAACCATAGGTGTCGTAGAGCTTGAAGGCGTCGGCGCCGGAGAAGGTCTTCTCCCCCTTGGCCTGGTGCTCGGCGAGCATGTCGTTGAAGATCCTCAGGCCGCCGTCGATGGTGCGGGCGAAGTTCTCCTCCTCGGTGCGGATGACCTTGGTGATATAGTCCTGCCGCTCCCGCAGTTCGGGGTAGTGGCCCTCGTTCTCGTGGATGACGGTGTCGCACACCTCGTAGAGGAAGGGGTCGTTGACGCCCAGGAGCTTGCCGTGGCGGGCGGCCCGGCGCAGGAGACGGCGGAGGACGTAGCCCCGGCCCTCGTTGGAGGGGAGGACGCCGTCGCAGATCATGAAGGTGGCGGAGCGGATATGGTCGGTGATGACCCGGAGGGAGACGTCCTTGGCGGCGGTCTCGCCGTAGTGGGCGTGGGTGATCTCGGATACCTTGTTGGTGATGTTCATAACGGTGTCCACGTCGAAGAGGGAGGCCACGTCCTGGCACACGCAGGCCAGCCGCTCCAGGCCCATGCCGGTGTCGATGTTCTTCTGCTTGAGCTCGGTGTAGTGGTTCTCGCCGTCGTTGTCGAACTGGGAGAAGACCACGTTCCAGACCTCGATATAGCGGTCACAGTCGCAGCCCACGGTGCAGCCGGGCTTGCCGCAGCCCCACTGCTCGCCCCGGTCATAGTAGATCTCGGAGCAGGGGCCGCAGGGACCGGAGCCGTGCTCCCAGAAGTTGTCCTCCTTGCCGAACTTGAAGATGTGGTCGGCGGGGATGCCGATCTCCTCGTTCCAGATGCGGAAGGCCTCATCGTCGGCGGGGGTGGTCTCGTTGCCGGCGAAGACGGAGGGGTAGAGGCGGTTGGGGTCCAGGCCCACCCACTCGGGGCTGGTCAGGAACTCCCAGGCCCAGTGGATGGCCTCGGTCTTGAAGTAGTCGCCGAAGGAGAAGTTGCCCAGCATCTCAAAGTAGGTGCCGTGGCGGGCGGTGTGGCCGATGTTCTCGATGTCGCCGGTGCGGATGCACTTCTGGCAGGTGGTCACCCGGTGACGGGGGGGCTCCTGCTCTCCGGTGAAGAAGGGCTTCATGGGGGCCATGCCGCTGTTGATGAGCAGCAGGCTGGCGTCGTTCTGGGGGATGAGGGAGAAGCTGGGCAGGCGCAGGTGTCCCTTGGTCTCGAAGAACTTCAGGAACATCTCGCGCAGCTCGTTCAGGCCGTAAGGCTTGGTGGGCATGGGAATTACCTCCGTTTATCTCAAATTGATTTTGCGACACACCGGTCTGGGCGGCGGGAAACAAAAAACCGCCCCCGGCCTCAAGCCAGGGGCGGAAAAGCATTTCCACGGTACCACCCTGATTACGCTTCGTTGAAAAAGCGCATCTCATTCCATCCTGTAACGGGGATGATCCGTCCCGGTCCTCCCGGGCGGCTGGTGAAGTGGCTTGCGGACCCGTATCGCGGAGGGCTCTCACCATCCCCTCTCGCTCGTCGCGGCGCGGCCCGCTTGGCTTCGTCTCTGCCTGTAAGCTCATCTATTTTATCACGTTTTGGGGCGTTGTCAACTGGTTTTTCCCGTCCTCGCCCCGTTTTGGAAGCAGAACCGTCCCCAGGAAAAAGAGAACGGGGGGCAGCAGGGCGGCGGCGGCGATGGCGGGGTAGAACACAGCGAGAGTGTCAAACAGGTGCTCCACCACCACCGCAAACATCAGGCAGAAGGAGGGGCTGGCCAGGAAGGCGGTGGACATCAGCAGACAGAAGCCCAGCAGGGACGTGGGCTTTATACAGAAGAGGGCGAAGCCCCCGAAGCCCCACAGACAGGCCACGCCCCCCGTCAGGGCCACCGCCCGGAGCCACTCCCGGACCGTGGGCCGCGCCCAGCCCATCAGCCGGGCCACCGCCGCCCCCATGGGCAAATAGAGGAGGAACAGCAGGAGAATGAATCCCCACAGCGCCCCCGCTCTGCTCTCCACGGCCCCCAGCACGCCCCCGCGGCCCTGTGTGACCCCAAACACGACAGCGACCACCACCACGCCCAGGGCGGAGAGTACAAAATGTCCCCCCGCAAAGCCCAGAAACCGGGCACGGAGGGAGGTATGCTTCGCCATACGATCACCCCTTTCACGGGTATCGTATCACGTCAAATATTGAAAGTCAATTTATTTTTATTGTTTTTCAATAAATTCTTCTTCCCTTTCCCCCTCCCGGTCCAGGGCGGCGATGGGGAGATAGCTACCGATGAGGTAGAGCAGGGGCGGCAGGAGGCCGGTGACCAGCCCGCCGATATAGACCGACCACAGGGAGCCGCCCAGGCCCCAGCTCAGGACCCTGGAGAGGACGGCGAAGAGCCCGTAGGCCGGACAGTTGAGGAGCATGGCGGCCACCAGCAGACCGGTGCCGTGGGGGATGAGGTAGGCCAGGGCCAGCAGCAGCCAGAAGGCGGCTGCCGGGATCAGCAGCAGAAGCAGGGCCTCCTCCACATCGGGCCTGGGCAGAAGGTTTCGCTTCCGGGTCATGCGGCCTGCGGGGACATAGGCCAGCAGCCCGAGGACGATGGGGATCAGGGCGGGCAGGGCGGCGCTGAACCCCAGCGCGGCCCCCTGGAGCTGGAAGGGCAGAACGCCCCGCACGGCGCTCCCCAGGCCCAGCAGCCTGTTCAGCGCCGGGATCAGAACGGTGAGGAGGGAAACGGCAGCCGTCAGGATCAGATGGCTCCGACAAAATTCCAGCAAAATGGGCCGCAGCAGCCGCTTCATGGCGATCCCTCCCTTCCTCATGGCTCGGCGGCCTCCTCTGGGAGGCCGCCGGCTGTTATCAGATCATATTATAGCACAAATTTCTCAGATTTCCAGACTTAGTTTTTGTGCAGAACTATTGTGGGCTCAGCTCCACCCGGCGGCGGAGGAGGGAAAGGGGCTTCACCGGGCGGGGCAGGCGCATCTTGAAGCGCATCTCCGGCTTTTTGGGCTCCTGGAGGGGGAGACCGTCCATGTCCTCCATCTCCGGCGCGGCAAAGGTCATGGGCGTCAGGCCGGGAGAGAGCAGCTCCACCTCCATCCCGGCGGAAAACTTGTTGCGCAGGGAGAGGACGGCATTTCCGGCGGCGTCGCAGGTCTCCACCATGGCACAGACCTGGTAATCCCGGATGTAGCGGGCGTCGCCGGTGTACTGCCCCGGCGGGCCGTAATAAAAGCCGGTGGCGTAGGGCCGGTGGGAGACCTTGTCCAGCTCATCCCGCCAGACGGCGTCCAGGGGCTCCCCGGACAGGGCGGCGTCGATCCCGTGGCGGTAGGCCCCGGTGACCACAGCGGCGTAGTAGGCCGACTTGGCCCGGCCCTCGATCTTCAAAGAGCTCAGTCCGGCCTCCAGGAGCTCGGGCAGGTGGTCGATCATGCACATGTCCCGGCTGTTCATGATAAAGGTCTCATTGTCCTCCTCATAGACGGGGAAGTACTCCCCGGGCCGCTTCTCCTCCACCAGGGCATACTTGTAGCGGCAGGGCTGGGCGCACATGCCCCGCTGGGCGTCCCGCCCCGTCATGTAGTTGGAGAGCAGGCACCGCCCCGAATAGCTCACACACATGGCCCCGTGGACAAAGGCTTCGATCTCCAGCTCCTTGGGGGTCTTGGCCCGGATGGTGCGGATCTCCTCCAGGGAGAGCTCCCGGGCCAGGATGACCCGGCTGGCCCCCAGGTCGTACCAGCTCTGGGCCACCGCGTGGTTGGTGACGCCGGCCTGGGTGGAGATATGGCGCTGGAGATGGGGGGCGTACTTCTCAGCCATGCGGAAGACCCCCAGGTCGGCGATGATGGCGGCGTCCACCCCCACGCTGTCCAGGTACTCCAGCCACTCCGGCAGCCGGTCCACCTCCTCGCACCGGGGCATGGTGTTGCAGGTCACATGGACCCGTACCCCCCGGCTGTGGCACAGCTCCACCGCCTCCCGCAGCTCTTTGCGGTCAAAGTTGCCGGCGAAGGCCCGCATGCCGAAGTCACCCCCGGCCAGGTACACCGCGTCGGCGCCGTAGGCCACCACCATCCGCAGCCGTTCCATGTCCCCCGCCGGGGCCAACAGCTCAATGCTCATGCTCATGCTCCTCCTGTTGCAAAGAGGGCCGCCGTACCCGGCGGCCCTCCAATGTCTTTGTTAATTGCCCCGCTGCTGGGCGATGAAGTTCTGCTGCGCTTCCAGGCTCTGGAAGAAAGAGTGGGTGCCGTCGCTGCCCAGGGCATAGTAGTAATAGCCCGTGTTCTCCGGCTCCATGGCGGCCCGGATGGCGGCCAGACCTGGGTTGGAGATGGGTCCGGGGGGCAGGCCCTTGTTGGTGTAGGTGTTATAGGGCGTGTCGGCGGTATAGTCCTCCGAGGTGATGGTGCGCCCCAGGGCGTAGACCAGGGTGGCGTCGATCTGCAAATAGCCCTGGGTGCCGGCGTTGGGGTTGTTGAGGCGGTTATAGATGACAGAGGAGATGGTGGCCCGGTCATTGCCGTCGGTCTCCCGCTCGATCATGGAGGCCATGATGACCATATCCCGGACGGTATACCCCTTCTCCTGGACCTGGGCCCGCATCTCGTCGGTAAAGCGGCGGTCAAAGTTCACCAGCATCTTGTTGATGACCATTTTGGGGTCCTCGCCCATATAGAACTCGTAGGTATCGGGGAAGAGGTAGCCCTCCAGCCGGTGGTAATCGCCCAGAGGGATCTCCTGGAGGAAGGAGAAGGCATAGTCATGGGAGGCCGCCATGGACTGGAGCTTCTCCACCGTGGAGACCCCCTTCTCATCCAGGCGCTGGAAGATCTGATCCACGGTGAAGCCCTCGGGGATGGTGACGGTGACCATCTGCCGGCTGGCCGAGTTGGAGCCCAGGTTGGTGACGATGGCCCGGTAGTCCATGTCGGTGTCCAGCTGATAGGTGCCGGGGGTCATCTTTTCCTCCGCGTTGGAGAACAGGGAGAAGAGCCCAAAAACCAGTTTGAACTCGATGATGCCGTTCTCCTTGAGCTGGTCGGCCACATACCCCAGATCGGCCACCTCGATGGTCTTGGTCTTGGTGCCCTCGTCGGTCTTCACCTCCACCTCTTTCTCGGTGAAGATGTCCTCCGGCAGGGTGATGATGGCAGAGTGCTCCTCCTTGTTGAGGGCCAGCACGTCGTTGGCCGCCACCCAGCCCACCGCCGCCAGCAGGGTGGAGATGCCGATGACAAAGGCCACATACAGCAGGGTACCCAGCAGGCTGACGCCCTTTTTCTTTCTCCCTCTCCTGCGGACGGTGCGCTCGCTCCCCTCCCGGGGCTGCTCACGCCGTCCGGCGGGACTTTTTCTTTCCTCTTGTGACATAGGCAGTTTCTCCTTCCGGTGCGCGTCGCGGGGAACCCATTGCAGTCCCGCCACATAGAATAGGCCAGTTGGAGGGAAACCCCACCGGCTGGACCGGCGGTCCTCCAAACTCTGAAAACGAGGTGTGTCGTTCATGTTCGGTAACAATGGTAGCTGCTGCTGGATCATCCTGATCCTCATCCTGGTGTGCTGCTGCTGCGGCGGCGGGAACAGCTGTGGCTGTGGGTGCAGCTGCAACAATAACAACAACTGCGGCTGCGGGTGCGGCTGCAACAATAACAACAGCTGCGGCTGCGACCCCTGCTGCTAAGTCCCCTGTAACTGCCTCCCCGGCCTACTTACAGCACCGCAGTCCTCCCTCCGGGGCGGAGCCAGCCGGCTCCGCCTCTTTTTTGCTCAGATATGGGACGGGTCCTCCAGCCGGCGCTCCTCCGTCAGCACCAGGTCTACCGCCCTGTCGTGGTCCTCCACGGGCAACGTCTTCTGGAGCAGACACGCCCGGCAGAGGCCCGCCGTCCGCCCCCCGAATCCGGTCAGATAGCGGTCATAGTAGCCGCCCCCCTGACCCAGACGGCGGCGGGACAGGTCATAGCACAGGGCGGGGACCAGGATGAGGTCAATGTCCCCCTTCTCCACCACGGGACAGGCATCACCGGGCTCCGGGATGCCATAGGCCCCGGGGCGCAGCTCCGCCCAGCTCCGGACCAGCCGGGTCTCCATGGCCCTGCCGGGCAGGCACCGGGGCAGGAGCACCCGCTTGCCGGAGCGCCACAGCCCCTCCAAAAGGGGGCGGGTGTCCGGCTCGGTCCCCACGCCGCAAAAAAGGAGGACAGTATGGGCCTGGGCCGTCCAGGGCAGGGTCAGGAACCGGTCCGTCAGGGTCTGGTCGCTCCGCCGGCGCTCCGCCGGGTCCAGGGCGGCTGCCCTTGCCCGGATGGCCGCCCGCAGCGCGGCCTTGTCAGCCCCGGTACAGGATGCCATCGGCGATCTTCCGGGCCGCCTCAGCGCCTTTGAGGACCTCCACCAGCTTCAATCCGAAGGGGAAGGCGGCTCCGGCGGCCTGGGCGGTGATGATCTTCCCGTCCGTCACCACCTGGGCCTGCCGGTCCACCTGGGCCGTCCCCATCTCCTCCCACACACAGGGATGACAGGTGACGGGGCGGCCCTCCAGCATGCCCATGTGGGCCAGAATGGAGGGGGCGGCGCAGATGGCCGCCAGCCAGCAGCCCAGGTCCCTGGCCTTCTGGATGAGGGCGGTGGCAAAGAGGTCCATCTGGATGGAGGCCACGCCGCCCAGCCCGCCGGGCAGCACCAGCATCTCCATGTCCTCCGTCTTCACCTGTTCCAGGGTGAGGTCGGCGGTGACGGTGACGCCGTGGCTCCCCGTCACCTGGGGGCCCTCCAGGCCCACATAGGCCACCTCCACCCCGGCCCGCCGCAGCAGGTCCCCGGGGACGATGGCCTCGGCCTCCTCAAAGCCCTCTCCCAGCAGAATATATACCATGGATCATTCTCCTCCGATGATTTGTGTGATAACCCCTCACAGCAGGGGGCTGACCCGGTCCCAGATCTGCCGGTGGATGACCTCCGGCGGGAGGACCGCCCCCTGCGCATCCACGCAGGAGATCCGCTCCCAGTCGCACAGCCCGGCGGCGGCCAGGGCCGCCCTCCGGCACCGGCGGAGGTAGGCCGTATCCACCTCGTGGATGTCCCCGGTGGTGTGGGTCTCCCCCTCCCGGCGGCGGAGCATCTCCACCGCCTGGTCAGTGGGCATGTCCAGATAGAGGACCAGGTCCGGGGCGGGCAGCCCCAGCTTGTCATATTCAAAGTCAAAGAGCCAGCGCAGGAAGGGCTCCCTGTCCCCCTCCGGCAGCTTGCTGGTCTGGTGGACAGCATTGGAGGTAGTGTAGCGGTCAGACAGGATGAGCCCTCCCGCCTCATACTCCGCCCCCCACACCTTTTTGTAAGAGGCGTACCGGTCCACCGCGTAAAAGGAGGAGGCGGCGTAGGCGTTCACGTCGTCGGGCCGGGACCCGAACTCGCCCCCCAGGTACATCCGCACCAGGGCCGACGAGGGCTCCTGATACTGGGGAAAGACGATGCGGTGGAAGGGTTTGCCCTCCGCCTCCATCCGCCGGCAGAGAAGGCCGAACTGGGTGGACTTACCCGACCCGTCGGTACCCTCCAGCACAATGAGTCTGCCCTTCACGTCCCCTTCTCCCCCTTTCCACGCGCCCCGAAGGCGGACACCAGGAAGAGGGGCAGCCGCGCCATCCGACCAATGCGGCTGGGCTCCCGAATCAGCCGGTAGAGCCACTCCAGACCCAGTTTCTGCCAGCCCTCCGGGGCCCGCTCCACCACGCCGGCGAAGACATCCAGGCTCCCGCCCAGCCCGGCCATGAGCCGTGCGCCGGTGGCGGGGCCGTTTTTGACCATCCAGTACTCCTGCTTGGGGGCCCCCAGGCAGACGAAGACCACATCGGCCCCGGCCGCCCGGATGTCCTCTACCACGGCCTCGTCCTCCTGAAAGTACCCGTCGTGGGTGCCGCAGATGGTGAGGCCGGGGTACCCGGCCTCCAGCCGGGCGGCGGCGGTCTCGGCCACGCCGGGCTTGGCCCCCAGCAGATAGAGCCGCAGCCCGCTCCGGGCCATGTGCTCCATGAGCTTTCCCGCAAAGTCGATGCCGGGGCAGCGCCCTTTCAGGGGCCGGCCCAGGATCTTGGCGGCGTACACCACCCCAATGCCATCGGGGAGGACCAGATCGGCCCCGTTGAGGGCCTGGCGGAAGGGCTCCTCCCGCCGGGCGCGGTCCACCAGCTCCGGGTTGGGGGTCACCACATAGTGGAAGCCCCCCTCCTCTATCATACCGGCGGCCCGCTTGGCCGCCTCGTCCAGGGTCAGGTCGTCAAAGCCGACCCCCATGATCTCTGTCCGCAAGGCACATGCCTCCATTTTCATCATTCTCAGCCATCATACCACACCCCTGCCCAAAAGTCTATCGGAACCTGGACCGCCTATCCAGGTTTTATGAAAAATTAAGCATTGACATTTTGGGAAAACAGGCTATAATACAGACAATACTTTAATGCAAAAAAGCAATGAAGTGTCGACTTGCACCAATCGAAAGGATGAGGAGAATGAATCTTTTCACGAAAGTGACCGCTCTGGCCTCTGCCAGCGCTCTGGTCCTGTCCCTGGCCGCCTGCGGCGGCGGCTCCGGCTCCACCCCTGCCCCGGATACCACCACTCCCGCCGAGGGCGCCGCTACCTACACCGTCGGCATCTGCCAACAGATGACCCATGAGGCGCTGGACGCCGCCACCCTGGGCTTCATGGACGCCCTCAACGAGCTGCTCCCCAACCAGGTGGAGTTCCTGAAGCAGGACGCCGGCGGCGAGTACGCCAACTGCGGCACCATCATGGACGGCTTTGTGGCCTCCGACGTGGACCTCATTCTGGCCAACGCTACCTATCCCCTCCAGGCCGCCGCCTCGGCCACCGCCGACATCCCCGTGCTGGGCACTTCGGTGACCGACTACGCCACCGCCCTCTCCATCGACGGCTGGACCGGCACCGTGGGCAGCAACATCTCCGGCACCTCCGATCTGGCCCCCCTGGACCAGCAGGCCGCCATGCTCCAGGAGCTCTTCCCCGACGCCGCCAGCGTGGGCCTGCTCTACTGCTCCGGCGAGCCCAACTCCGTCTACCAGGTGGAGACCATCCAGGGCCATCTGGAGGACATGGGCTATGCCTGCACCCAGTACGCCTTCACCGACGTCAACGACCTGTCCTCCGTGGCCCAGACCGCCTGCGACGGCTCCGACGTGCTCTACATCCCCACGGACAACACCGCCGCCGCCAACACCGAGACCATCGCCAATGTGGTCCTCCCCGCCGGCGTCCCCGTCATCACTGGCGAGGTCGGCCTGTGTACCGGCTGCGGCGTGGCCACCCTCTCCATCAGCTACTACGACATTGGCTACAAGACCGGTGAGATGGCGGCTCAGATCCTCACCGGTGAGGCCGATATCTCCACCATGCCCGTGGAGTACGCCCCCAACGTCACCAAAATGTATAACGCCGCCAACTGCGAGACCCTGGGCCTCACCATGCCCGAGGACTACGAGGCCATCGCCTGAGTCTCCCCTTCTCCTTCTAAAATCGCAAGAACAGCGGGGCGCGCCTCCGCTGTTCTTGCGCGTTTCCCGCCCGCGGCGAAATCCATCCTTTGGAGGTATCGACCTATGGACTTCCTGCTCTCCTTCTTCAACTCCCTGCCCGGGGCCCTCGGTCAGGGCCTGGCCTGGGGCGTCATGGCCATCGGCGTCTACATCACCTACCGCATTCTGGACGTGGCCGACCTGACGGTGGACGGCTCCCTGGCGACCGGCGGCGCGGTGGCCGCCCTGGGCATCACCCTGGGCCTCAATCCGTGGGTGGCCCTGCTCCTGGCTGTCATCTCCGGCATGCTGGCTGGTCTGGTCACCGGGCTGCTCCACACCGCCTGTGGTATCCCCGCCATCCTCTCCGGCATCCTCACCCAGCTGGCCCTCTACTCCATCAACCTGCGCATCATGGCCATCGGCAGCGGCGCCAGCACCAAGGCCACCCTGGCACTCAGCGTGGACAAGCAGTCCCTTCTCCTATCCTCCCGCTATATCCGTGAGGTGAGCTTCCGCAACCCCCTCCTCCTCCTCCTCGTCCTCACGGCGGCGGTCATTGCCGTTCTCTACTGGTTCTTCGGCACTGAGCTGGGCTGCTCCCTCCGGGCCACCGGCGCCAACCCCAGCATGGCCCGGGCCCAGGGCATCAACACCAATTTCGCCAAGGTGCTGGGTCTGGTGGTCTCCAACGGTCTGGTGGCCCTCTCCGGCGGCCTGCTGGCCCAGTATCAGGGCAGCGCCACCGTGGACATGGGCCGGGGCGCCATCGTCATCGGTCTGGCCGCCGTCATCATCGGCGAGGTGCTTCTGGGCAAGGTCTTCATCAACTTCGCCCTCAAGCTCCTCTCCGCCATCATCGGCGCCATCATCTACTATGTGGTCATCACCCTGGTCCTCCGGCTTGGCCTGGAGTCCACCGACCTGAAGCTGCTCACCGCCCTGGTGGTGGCCGTCTTCCTCACCATCCCCTACTGGAAGGGCAGATATTTCACCAAAACCGTTCGGAAGGAGGGCGTCCGCAATGCTTGAGCTCAGAGAGGTGCGCAAGACCTTCAATCCCGGCACCATCAATGAAAAACGGGCCCTCCAGGGGGTCTCCCTCACCCTGGCCGACGGGGACTTCGTCACCGTCATCGGCGGCAACGGCGCCGGCAAGTCCACCCTCCTCAACGCCGTGGCAGGGGTGTGGCCGGTGGACTCCGGCACCATCACCATCGACGGCATCGACGTCACCCGCCTGCCCGAACACAAGCGGGCCCAGTACATTGGCCGGGTCTTCCAGGACCCCATGATGGGCACCGCCGCCACCATGCAGATCGAAGAAAATCTGGCCCTGGCCGCCCGCCGGGGCAGGTCCAGGGGCCTGAAAGCCGGCATCACCGCCAAAGAGCGGAGCGAATACCGGGAGCTTCTCCGGATCCTGGACCTGGGCCTGGAAGACCGGCTCACCGCCAAGGTGGGGCTCCTCTCCGGCGGCCAGCGCCAGGCCCTCACCCTCCTCATGGCCAGCCTGGTCAAGCCCAAGCTCCTCCTCCTGGACGAGCACACCGCCGCCCTGGACCCCAAGACGGCGGCCAAGGTGCTGGACGCCACCGAGAAGATCGTCCAGCGGGACAACCTCACCACCCTCATGATTACCCACAACATGCGGGACGCCATCGCCCACGGCAACCGGCTCATCATGATGTATGAGGGACGGGTGGCGGTGGACGTCTCCGGCGAGGAGAAGAAAAACCTCACCGTGGAACAGCTTCTCTCCCTCTTCAGCCAGGCCAGCGGTTCTGACGAAGCCGACGACAAGCTCCTGCTGGGCTGAGCCGCTGGCCGGGTCCCATCGCAGATGGGACGGCGGTCACGCCGTACAAGCGTTTTGTGCAGCAAAACCTTGCCATGGGCGGAATTCACTTCCGCCCATGGAAATGCAATCTAGCCCCCCGGCCGGCCACAGGCCGGCTGGGGAAACAGCGGTTCTGACGAAGCTGACGACAAGCTCCTGCTGGGCTGAAAACACAAAAATTCCCCGGACCTCTTGGTCCGGGGAATTTTTTATCCGTTCGTCTCAGCCCTGAGAGAGCTTCAAGCCGTGGAGGACGATGAGGTCATCCAGGGCCAGGAAGGTGACCCCGTCCACAGCCTCGGCGGCACGGACCAGACCCACGGTGACGTCGCCCATGGCGGCCTGGTCAGCGCCGATGGTGAAGTGATAGCACTCCGTGTCCCCCCTGGACACGGTGACCTGGCTGGTATAGGGCTCCCAGGTGATCTCACAACCCAGAGCTTCGGCCACCGCCCGCACCGGCACCAGCAGGCGGCCCTCCTTCACCTTGGCGGCGGAGGGCCCCTCCAGAGTCAGCGATTCACCGTTGATGGCGAGCTCCAGGCCGTCGGCGGACACCCAGCCCGTGTAATCAGAGGGGAAGACCATGACCTTGCTGGGAGACGCCTGGGCGGGCAGGCTCATGGTGGTCACACTGTACCAGGCGAGCAGACGGGCGCCGGGCACGATGTCGGCGGCCTCCACCTTCTCCGTTCCGCCGGGGGCGGCCAGATATTCGGTGTCGGCGCTCAGGTGGAGGAGCACATCATTGCTCACATAGGCGTCCACGCCCTTCTCGGTCACTGTGATGGTCTCCACCTCGGCATAGGTGGGGACGGCGAAGTCGGCGGGGATGCCGCACAGGACGACCCGGGCGGTGCTGATGGGGGGCAGGCTCATGGTCATCTCCGGGCCCACCCAGGCATAGAGGGTCTCGCCGGCCCGCAGATCGTCAAAGCTCCTGGTTGCGCCGGAGACGGCGTCCAGGATGACGGTCTCCTCTCCCACGTTGACCACGACCTTCTGATGGGGGGCGCGCTCATCGCTGTTTTCCAGGGTGAGACTCCTGTCGCCCAGCTCCACGGCGGTCCCCCACACCCGGGTGGGGAAGGCCGCGCCCCGCTGGATGAGCGTATAGACGGGGTCCGTCCCAGTCACAGGGACGCTCTTCCCCTCCGCCGCCAGGGCGGGGACGCCCAGGGTCAGGGCCAGGGCCGCCGCCAGGGCGGCGCCCAGCATCTTGCGGTAATTCATATTGGCATCTGCCTCCTTCTCCGTCGTTCTGCTTTTGGACGACGTCCACGCAAAAATGGTTCCTTTTTTGCTATGCAAAAGCATAGCAAGCATCGCAAAATTGGCCATGTGCCGCTTTCAGCGGCACGGCCATGAAATCAAAGCCCATGGGCCGGGACGGCCCATATGCGCATAAATTTCATGATTCCCCATCTGCTGTCTCGGATACCGCAGGGGTCAGGATGCCAATATAGTCCAGCATGTGATAGAGCATGGCGGCGGCCTCCTCCCGGGTGGTGGGAACATGGGGGGCCAGCTCCTCCAGGGGCCCGGCCAGGAAGCCCAGCTCCTGCGCCGTCACCACGAAGGGCCGGGCCCAGGCGTCATAGGTCTGTACCGCTTCGGCGGCCAGCTCCTCCGTCGTCACCTGCTCCAGGCGGCGCTCGACGGAGAGGTCGGACCGCTCCCCCATCCGGGTCAGGATGGTCAGAAACTGCTGGTGGTCCACCAGTTCGTCGGGCCGGAAGGCCCCGGTCTCGTCCCCCCGGACAAGGCCCAGGTTGTAGGCGATGTCCACAGCGGCGGCATACCAGTCCTCCTCTGTCACGTCAGAGAAGGGGGCCCTGCCCTGGCTCTCCCAGCACCAGTAGCCCATGGCCTGGACCATCATGGACACCAGCTCGGCCCGGGTGAGCTGGCCCTGGGGATCGAAGCGTTCCGTCCCGTCGCCCAGGAGGACGCCCAGGGAGGCCAGGGTGTTGATCTCATCGGCATAGGGGGAATCGGCGGCATCGGCAAACCAGCGGGAATCATAGGTCACATCCCAGGCTTCGGCAGCCTCCGCCGGGGTGACGGCCTCGCCGTCCAGGGTCATGGGGGTATCGGGGGGCAGCGCGGCCAGAAGCTGGGCAAAGGCGGGGGCGTAGTCCCCGCTCGCCGCCTCCTCCCGGTGGACGTACCAGGTCTGGTCCACCAGCTCAATGGCCAGCACGTCCTCAGAGGGGACCTCCGCCGCGACCCCGCACAGAAGCCGGGCCACCTCGTCGGCCAGATCGGCGTCCACCACCAGGTGGGGCAGCACGCCGGAGCGGTCCGGGGTCACATAGTTGGGGGAGTAGTAGCGGTTGGTGGTGATCTTGAAGGCGTCGCCCTCGGCCAGTTCAAAGACGTTCTGGGCGATGCCCTTGCCGAAGGTCCGGGTCCCGATGACCAGACCGTAGCGGTAATCCCGCATGGCGGCGGCGAAGAGCTCGGAGGCGCTGGCGGAGTTCCCGTCCACCAGGACCACCAGGGGCTCCTGGACCAGGCCGGGGATCTCCACCGGGAAGGGGTTGGGCCGCCAGAGCCCAAGGCTCCCCTGCCGGTCCACCACATAGGCCACGTCGTGGTTGCCCAGCACATGGCCCACCGCCTGGATGACCGCGGTGGCCGAGCCGCCGGGATTGCCCCGGAGATCGACCACCCAGCGGTCTGCGGCCTCGTCCTCGTCGGTGATGTAGGTCTCAAAATAGTCTCCGCTGGTCTCGCCGAAGCTGCTGCAATTCAGCCAGCCGATGTGGTCGTCCACCACCTGGCCGGTGACCGTGGGAAAGACCACCGGCTCCCGGACCATGGTGCGCTCCAGCTCCTGTCCCTCCCGGAGGAAGGTAAGGGTGACCTGGGTGCCCGCCTCTCCGGTGATGAGGGCGGCCAGGGCGTCGGGGGAGCCGGCCTCCTGAATGGTGGTCCCGCCGGCAGCCACGATGAGATCGCCGATCTGCAAGCCCGCCTTCTGACCAGGGGCGTCGGGGGCGACGCTGATGACCAGCAGTCCGTCAGCCGTCTTCTCCACCATGACGCCGACCCCAACCACGTTGGTGTCGCCCATGCCGCTCTGGAAGGCGGCGTACTCCTCCGCCGTCATGTAATAGGTGTAGGGATCGCCCAGGGCGGCGGTGATCTCCTCAATGGTGGGCAGGGAGAGGATCTCCTCGGGGATCTCGTCGATGTAATGCGTCCGGAGCAGCTCCCGGGCCTCCTCCACGGTGATGGCCCCAGCCGCCGGGCTCAGGGTCAGCGTCAGGGCCAGGGTGAGGGCCGCCGCGCGTACAGGCAGTTTTGTTTTCATGGGTCACGTTCTCCTTTGCCGTATCTGGTCCTATCATTGTAGCATCCCCCTTTTCCGCTGTCCACCATCCTTTGGTTACAGTTCTGTGAACAATCGCCCGTGGAACGGTCCCTGGTCACCCTTGGGACACCCCGGAACAAAAGACGACCTCCCTTCACCAAGATGACGAAGGGAGGTATCTTCACAGATGATAACTGTTAATCAGCCGGAATTTTGCAAGTGTCATTTGCTATAAACCAATTCCGCAAACTGTCCATATTGCCTTACTGTTTTTAGGGAAAAGCGTTTTAATGCTTCCTTTTGTGTAAACAGTGGGATGCCAGCTCCAAGCAGCACAGGTGCGATTTGAATGATTAAGGAATCCACCATATCACCATCTAATAACGGTGATAATATCGTATTTCCACCGACAATCCAGATGTTTTTATCTGGATCAATTTGTTTTACAAATTCCAAAACATCACAATTCACGGGAACCACTCCGCTCTGAATCTCTTGCGAATGAGTAAAGACATAGTTTTTTGTGGTTGGGTAGACGGATTTTACATCTCCTGACTTCGATATTTCATCGTAGGTCCTTTTCCCCATGATCGTAATATCCATATTGTTATAAAAATTTTCATAATCTGTCTCTTCAGTGGTTCCAGTTTCATAAAGCCAGTTTAAGTTATGTTTTCTATCCGCGAGGTATCCGTCCAATGTCATACAGCCATAAAAATATATGCTCATTTTTATCCCCCTCCACAAGTTCAGATTTGCCTTTTATTTTACCATATTTGCCATGCAAAAGCACAGCAAATATGGCTATGTGCCGCTTTCAGCGGCACGGCCATGGAATCAAAGCGCATGGGCCGGGACGGCCCATATGCGCATAAACTTCATACGCCGCAAGCCTTTCCCATTTTCGTGGCGCGCGTTTGGCACATAAAGTTTTATGTCTTAATCAGTGCCCCGCGAAATTGACAAAGTCAGGAACCGGGCCATTCAAAAAAGTAAACAGGGGCCACTGGAGTCTCCCCTTGTCTCCGGTCAAAACTTCTGATATACTATATTTTATCAACAAAATTAAGTTAGGAGTTTTATCATGCTTTCCCCCCGGCAGCGCATCCTGTCCTTCCTCCGCACCTATGGCATCATCCTGCTTGGCTCCGCCATCCTGTCCTTCGGCCTTTACAACATTCACGAACAGACCCAGGTCACCGAGGGCGGTGTGCTGGGTATGGCACTCTTTCTCAACCACTGGCTGGGGCTCTCCCCCGCCATTGCAAGCCCCGTCATGGACATCGCCTGCTATGTGCTGGCTTGGCGCTTCCTGGGGGGCGCCTTTGCCGAGTATGCCGTCGTCGCCAGTCTGGCCTTCGCCGGCTTTCACGGCCTCTGGGAGCAGTTCCCTCCCATCCTCCCCGACCTGAGCGCCTACCCCCTGGCCGCCGCCCTGGCGGGCGGGCTCTTCGTGGGCGTGGGCGTGGGGCTGGTGGTCCGCATCGGCGGCGCCTGCGGCGGGGACGACGCCCTGGCCCTCACCATCTCCCACCTCACCAAGTGGCCCATCGCCCGGTGCTACCTCATCACCGACCTCACCGTGCTGGCCCTCTCTCTGAGCTATATCCCCTTCACGCGCATCCTCTACTCCCTCGTCACCGTCACCCTCTCCTCCTTCCTCATTGGCCGCATCCAGATCATGGGCCGCAGAGCGGAGGACACCCCCGAGGCCCAGCCGGCGCAGTGACGCAGGGCAACACGGATAGAAAACAGGGACGCTTCCCATCGGAAGCGTCCCTGTTGTTTTCTGTCCTGTCTGGTTCAGCGGTCCCACTTCTGAATGAGGGCCAGGAGTTCCTTTTCGAACTGGGCCAGATCCCGATTGGCGCCGCCCCTGTTGTGGCGGATGGCCTCCATGAGGTCCTGACCGGCGGCCTCCAGCTTCCGGTAGGCGGGGGAACCGGAGACGGAGACCGGCTTGGGGGGCAGGGGCACGCCGGCGGAGAGCATCCGGTCTGCGGCCAGGTCGTAGACCTCCTCATACTCGGCGGCGTGGGCGGCAAGCCCGGCGTCCCGCAGCTTCTGGGCAAAGATCTCGGTGACCGCCGCATCCCCGTGGACCACGAAGACGTGCCGGGGCTTGGGGGCATAGTGGGTGGCCCAGGCCAGGAGGTGGTCCCGGTCAGCGTGGGAGGAGAGACCCTTGAAGTTGACGATGCGGGCGTTGACGGCGATCTCCTCGCCGAAGAGCTTCACCGACTTGGCCCCCTCCAGAAGGGCCCGGCCCAGGCTCCCCTCCGCCTGATAGCCCACAAAGACGATGGTGCACTCCTTCCGCCACAGGTTGTGCTTGAGGTGGTGGCGGATGCGCCCGGCGTCGCACATGCCGGAGGCCGAGAGGATGACCTTGGAGCTGGTGTCCAGGTTGAGGGCCTTGGACTCCTCGCTGGTCTCAGTGAGGGTGAGCCCGGGGAACTGGAAGAGGGCGCCGCCCTTCAACGCCTCGATAGCCTCCTCGTCCAGATAGCCGCGGAGGTTGCCGGAGTAGACGCGGGTGGCCTCGTTGGCCAGGGGGGAGTCCACACACACACGGAAGTCGGGGTGGGACTTCACCATCCCCTCCTCCTTCATCTCCCGCATGAAGTACAAAAGCTCCTGGGTGCGTCCCACGGCGAAGGCGGGGATGATGACGTTGCCGCCCTGCTCAAAGGTCTCGTCGATGATCTGGGCCAGGGCCTGGGTATAGCTCTCCGGCGGCTCGTGGAGCCGGTCTCCGTAGGTGCTCTCCATGACCACATAGTCGGCCTCGTCGATGGGCTGGGGGTCCCGGATGACGGGCTGGTCCACGTTGCCCAGGTCCCCGGAGAAGACGATCTTCCGGGTGACCCCCTCCTCGGTGAGCCACAGCTCGGCGCTGGCCGAGCCCAGCAGATGGCCGGCGTCGGTAAAGCGCAGACGAACCCCCTCGCACAGGTCCACCAGCTCCCCATACTCATAGGTCTCCACCAGCTCCATGGCGTGCTCGGCGTCGGCGATGGTGTAGAGGGGCTCCACCGGCGCCCGGCCGGCCCGGCGGCCCTTCTGGTTCTGCCACTGGGCGTCCGACTCCTGGATGTGGGCCGAGTCCCGCAGCATGATGGACATGAGCTGCCCGGTCAGGCGGGTGGCCACGATCCTGCCGTGGAAGCCCTGCTTCACCAGCAGCGGGATACGGCCAGTGTGGTCGATGTGGGCGTGGGTGACGATGACATAGTCGATGTAGCCCGGGGCGAAGTCCAGCACACGGTTGTCCCGCTCGTCCCGTCCCTGCTGGAGTCCGCAGTCGATGAGGATGCGCTTTCCGTTGACCTCCACACAGTGACAGCTCCCGGTGACGGCCTTGGCAGCGCCGAAAAATGTGAGCTTCATGGGGCACCTCCTTTGTTTTTCCTTATCCCCATTCTACCCCCTTGCAGTCTCCCTGTAAAGCCATCCCAGAAAGTTTACATTTTGGCCCGGCACGAAGATCTTTCCCTTCGCGCCGGGCCCGTGTCATCTCATGTTCTGTTTGCCCATGCGCCATGTTGAGCACCTTCCGTCATTCTGAGCGCAGCGAAGAATCCGTCTTCCTCATCCACCTGCATAAGGACAGAGAAAAACGGATTCTTCGCTGCGCTCAGAATGACATAGGTTGGAACGTCTTGCGCAGATGGGTGGGGGCGCCATCAGTGGTGAAGCTCGCTCACGTCCCCACTGTTCACTGCACCAGACTCAGGTGGAAGCGGGCGCCGGGTGTGCCGGCGAAGGCGATCCAGCCCCCCTCCGGCAGCACGGCGGAGGTATCTCCGAAGGCCACGGAGCTGGCCGTCGCCACGCCATTGGCGTCATAGACGGTGAAGCCCCCCGCCTCCGGCAGGGTAACGGCCAGGGTCTTCCCCGCCAGGGCCCCCACGCGGAACCAGCGGGCATGGCCGTCGTCCAGGATGGTGCAGTAGGCCCCCGCCCCGGCATAGAGGTCCGCGAGCCCGGAGCCGGGCGCGCACAGGTAGTCCCCCGCCTTCAGGTACTCCTTGCCGTCCACGGAGACGATCCGGTAGTCGGCCCCGTTGCGGCTGCCGTTGCCGGGCACCTGGATGTACTGCTGGGCCAGGGTCTCGTCCACGATGCGCTCAAAGCCGGCCGCGTAGCCCGGCGTCTCCGGCAGGGCCGTCACCCCGGCGAAGGGCCCGGACAGGTAGACCTGAGAGGTGTACTTCTCGTTGACGATGAGGTAGAGCTCTTCGCCCCTGGCGGCCCAGGCGTCCAGGGCGGCCTGGCTGGCCCCGGTGTTGGGCTCCAGCTTCTCCAGGACGTAGTTGGCGGTGCCGGAGGAGGTCAGGCCGGGCACCGGGGCATAGTCCTCCTGGCGGAGGTAGGTCCGGCCATTGTCCTCCGTGACAAAGGTCAGGGCCGCCGTGCCGGTCTCATCCAGAAAAACGCCGGTGTCCCGATAGGTGTAGGTCTGCACCGTCCCGCCCAGGGCAGCGGCGGCGGTCAGGGTCATGGTCTGGTCGTCGGGGAAGGCCACGGCGGCCACCATGCCCAGGGAGACATAGGCGCCGGCATTGGCCTTCACCGCCTCCGGGATGGCCGCCGGCTGACCGGCAGGGAGGGCAGGCAGGCCCTCGTCCACCGCCACCCCGTCCTCGGCCAGGGCGTCGATGAGGATGCGCTCCCCCGCCAGCTGATCGTAGGTGCTCACGCCGCCGGAGGAGAGGACGGCCACCGCCTTGTCCGCCTCCGGGAGGACGACGAGGGAGGCGTGGTAGCGCAGGGTGTCGCCACCCTTCACCAGGGCGGTGATGCCGCTCTGGTTGAAGGGATACTGGTGGACGTTGTCCCAGCCCAGGCCGAAGGCCAGGGTGTCGTTTTCGCTCTCCTCCGGCCACAGGCCCTTTGCGGCCCAGTCGGTGTTCATCAGGTCCAGCCACTCCTGCTCCAGCAGCTCGTTCCCGCACAGGAGCCCGCCGAAGGCGGCCAGATCGGCGGCGGTGGCGTAGAGTCCGCCGGTGCCCACGATGCCCACGGTGTCCTGGGGGAGGGCCCGGACGTCTTCGGCGGAGGCGTAGGTCTTGGCCAGACGGCTGGTGTCGAAGTCATCTCCGGGGGCGTAGGTGTCGGCAAGGCCCGCCGGGTCCAGGACGGCGGCGTGGAGGTAGTCCATATAGTCCATGCCGCTCACCGCCTCCACCACCAGCTGGGCCAGGGTGTAGCCGTCGTTGCAGTAGACGCAGTAGGCGCCGGGGGCGGCCTTGAGCCGCTGGGTGGACAGCCGCGTCAGCAGGTCGTCGGCGGCGTGCTCGTCGGCATCGCCAAAGAGGAAGGCGTCCCGGGTGCTGTCCCCCATAAGGCCGGAGGAGTGGTCCAGCAGCATGCGGACGGTGATGTCCTTGTACCGCTCGTCGGCCATGGTGAAGCCGGGCAGGTGCTTGGTCACCGGGTCCTCCAGGGCCAGCCTGCCGGCCTGGGCCAGGGTGAGGACGGCGGCGGCGGTGTAGGTCTTGGACACCGAGCCGATGCCGTAGAGGATGTCGTCGGTAAGGGCCCGGTTCTCCGTCTTGGAGTAGATCCCCCAGCCCCCCTGGGCGGTGATCTCCCCGTCCTCCCACAGGGCGTAGCGGACCGAGTCGGCCCCGCCGTACTGCCCCGCCAGAGCGATGGCGTGGGCGGCCTTGTCCTCCAGGGTCTCCCCCGCCGCCGTCTCCTGGGCGGCAAAGGCGGGCAGGGTCAGGGCGGGCACAAGGATGAGCCCCGCCAGGGCCCCGCTGAGCATCCGTTTCCAGTTCATGATGGTTCCTCCTCTTATTCTTCCGTTTTTTCGCTTTGTCTGGTCCGTTCCTCGTAGTAGGCCCGACATTCCGCCGCCGTCCGGTGCGGGTGGGCGTTCATGGCGTCGGCCTGGGCCAGGAGCCAGGCCCGCATGGCGTCGATGCCCGCCTGGCTCACCGGGAAGGTCTCCTCCCCCTCCTGCCGGGCGTACTGCCGGCAGAAGGGCCCCTGCCAGATGACCACCCGCAGGGTCCCCTCTTTGGGCTTTTCGATCTCGTAGCACAGCAGGCCCCGGCTCCCCGACCAGCCGTTGTCGTTTTCAAAGTGGGAGAGCACCGGGAGATAAAATTCCTGTTCCATCTGTTCCTCCTTACGGTTTCAGGGTAAAGAAATCGGGCAGCCGGTTTTCGGGGCTGTCAAAGAGCAGGTTGTACTGGAGGGACTCGTACTGGAGCAGCCCCGTCCGGGCCGCCTCCGGCAGGTCCTCCCGGCCCTTGTGCCAGACGCCGCCGGCATCCAGAAAGCCCATGGCGTTGAGGGCGGGCACGGTCTCCCGGAGCCGGAGCAGGAACCGCTGGTGCCCTGTGAGGGGGAGTCCAGCCGTCTCCATCAGCATGGCGGAGAGGTAGTTGAGGGAGGTGGTCACCCCCTCCGCCTCGGGGATGTCGTAATTGGCCCAGAGGAGGAAGGGCACCTCCTGCCGCTGCTGGGCGGCGGCGATGTCCACCGCTTCAAAGTCGCCCCCCAGCACCTCGTTGTAGAAGTTGGTCACCACCTGGGGCTGGTGATCGCCGAACATCAGGATCAGGGTGGGCTCCTCCACCTGGGAGAAATAGTGAATGAGGTACTCCAATGCATAGTCCGACTGCCGCAGCAGGGAGAGGTACTGGTCTACGGTGCCGTAGCGGCCCTCCATGTCCCCGGTGAGCCAGACCGTCTTGTCCAGCCCCGTCCAGGGCACGTTGTAGGCGCTGTGGTTCTGCATGGTGACGTTGAAGACGAAGAGGGGCTCCCCGGCCTCTTTTCCCTCGTAGCGCCGCACCAGCTCCTCATAGTTGGCCTGGTCGGTGATGTAATTTCGCATGTAGGCGGGGTCGTTGAAATCCCCCTGGAAGTAAATCTCGTCAAAGCCGAAGCTCTGGTAGACCGCCCGGCGATTCCACCCGGAGGTGAGGTAGGGGTGCATAAAGATGGTGTGGTAGCCCAGGGCTTTGAGCTGGCCGCCCAGGTTGGGCTCCTCCTCCCCCACATACATGTGGAAGGGCACCGTCCCCTCGGGGAGGAAGGCCATGGTGTTGCCGGTCAAAAATTCGTACTCCGAATTGGCGGTGGTGCCGCCGAAGACGGAGGCGTAGGCCGTGCCCCGGATGGTGTTCTCCGTGAGGCTGTGGAAGAAGGGCAAAGGGTCCGTGTTGGTCTCCAGGTCAAAGACCTCTGCCAGGTCGGAGAAGGACTCGTTCATCACCACGATGATGTTCACCGGGGTCTCTGCGCCAGCCGCGCCGCCCGCCGGGCCCTCCTCCGTCTCTTGGGCGATGGCGGCCAGGGTCTCCTGAGAATAGCCCTCCGGCTCCTCCACCCGGCTGTACCGCAGGCAGACCGAGAAGTTGAGGACGAAGCCGTTGCCCCGCGTGGTCCACAGGGAGGGCTCGATCTCCAAACGGCGGAGGAAGTCGGTCTGGAAAAAGACCGCCAGATAGGCGGCGGCCAGGAGGGCGACGGGGAGAGCCGCCTGCCAGTGGGGCTTCTGCCGCCCGGCGCTCTTGGGCACCTTCCACAGCAGCAGGAGGAAGAGGGCCAGGGCCATCAGGCAGTGGAGCTGCACGGCGTCCGGGGTGTAGTCATAGTTCCCCGCCACGTTGGCCGCCGTCCGCAGGGTGAGGAGATCGCCGGGGAAGATGGTGCGCCCCCGGAAGTGAATGACATACCGGTTGGCCAGGCCCACAAAGACGAAGAACCCGGCGGTCAGCCCCGCCGTCAGCCGCACCCGGCCCGTGACCAGGTAGAGCACTCCGGCAAGCATGTAATACCACGCCAGATTCAGCGCGATCTGGAGGGCAGAGAGCTCCTTCCAGACCAGATAGTTGTAGTTCATCTGCTCCACCAGCACGAAGGAGAGCAGGGGGCCGAGGACGAAGGCGGCCCACCGGCACCGGGCGGCGGCCTTTTCCTCCAAATCAAGCGCCAGAGGGAAGACGCCCCCCAGGGCCAGGGCCCAGCACAGCCCCTGCCACAGGGGGAGCCCGCAGGCCGTCAGGCCCAGGAGGATGGCGGCGGCCAGGACGGCGGCGGGGAGGAGCCGGTCCCGGCGGTAATACAGGGGGCGGCGGGCCGGGGAGGCCTTTGCGCCGCGTTTTTGTTTGACGGAGGTCGCTTTGCTCATGGTCGTTTCGTTCCTTTTATGATAAAGAGTTGGCGTACCGTTCATTTTACAACGGCGGGGGGCCAAAAGCAAGAGCACATTCGCCGCCGGATGAGGGGGTGTATCGGGCGTGGTTTGCGCGCCGGCCACCCCCTCAGTCGCCTGCGGCGACAGCTCCCCCGTCAAGGGGGAGCTATATTTTGTGGGGCGCGACGACCTCGTCGGGCCCCACAGCAAAAGAAATACCACGCCGAAACGCCGGGCCGGTGAGGACACCGGCCCCGACACACCTGCCGCACCGTTGGGCGTAGGGGCCGATGTCCCCATCGGCCCCTACATTCGTCATTCTGAGCGGCGCGAAGAATCCGTCCCCTGGTCTTTTGTACCGGGGCAGGAAGACGGATTCTTCGCCTGCGGCTCAGAATGACGGGGGTGGGGCACACCTGTGTGTGCGCCCACCCCCGCAGACCTTCCCCCAAGGGAAGGCGTCGGGAACGGTCCCGATTCATGGACTTTTTGCAGCCTGCGGGCAGGGGCGGGCCGGGGGACGGCGGAGCCATGCAACTGGACGGGCCGGGACGGGTATGGGTGAGGAGGGATGCTATTATGGCGAGCAACTATACCACAAATTACGGGCTGTGCCAGTGGGAACCGGGGGACAAATTTTTACGGGAGGAATTTAACCAAAATAATGAAAAGCTGGACGAGGCGCTGGGCGAAACGGCGGAGATAGCCCGACGGTGTGACCGGGCCCTGCCGCTGCTGAGCTACGACCTGAACAACCTGATGCTGCAACGGTATTACGAGGGCAAATACATGGGCTGGAAAAAGGGGATGCTCTTCGACAGCTTTGGCGACATGTCTGGCATCGCCGAGAAGAGCGAAGGCCTCTTGTGGACCTCTGGCATGCTCCAGGTGGAGACCCAGGGTCTGGGGAACCAGGATGCCAGATGGCAGGACGCCACGCTGGAGGTGTCCACCTCCCAGACCCGGGACAACCGGTGGGCGGCCGTCGGAAACGGCACCTTGAAGGCGGTGACGGTCTACGCCCAGTGTGTCAAGTCCGACAAGAGCACCGTCACCACCGGGACAGCCAAGCTGGAGATTTTACTGGACGGCCAGGTGCTGGCCAGTTCCCCGGTGGTCACGGTGAGCGGCTCCTTTGCCGGAACACGGTTTCCCATCACCTGCGATGTGTCGGTGAACCACACCTATATCATGCGCTACACCGCCGTCACCACGGGCAGCTCGGTGGCGGAGGGCTATCACCAGCTCCGGGCCACCTGGGGCAGTCGGGACTTCTTTGCCTATGGGCTGGAATGTACCCCCCGGCCCTCCAGGGACGCCTGGATGCACACCCCCCTTTACGATCTGAAATCGGACTATGACCGGGTCCTGGCCTGGGTACGGCACCGCTACGGCGCCGCGCCCAAGCTGCTGTGGCGGCGGGGGCAGGAGGAGGATTGGCAGGCCATGGTCCAGGGGGAGAGCCGCCCCATCACCAGCGTAACAGGGACCACCGGACTGACTGAGACCGCCTTTTCTCTGGATGGGACGGGCGGGCCGGGGGCCAGCCTGCGCATCGAGCTCACCGGGAACGCCCAGGTGATGGAATATGGCGTGGTGGTGCTGTGAGGGCCGCAGGGCCCACTCTTTCAGCGGGGCGCGGCATTTCTTTTGTTGTGGGGCCCGACGACCCCAGCGGGCCATTGGCTCCCTCTCAGAGGGAGCTGTCGCCGCAGGCGACTGAGGGAGTGGCCGGAGCGCCAAGCCACGCCTGATGCCCACCCTCATCCGTCATTTGCTCCGCAAATGCCACCTTCCCCCTGAGAGGGGGAAGGTCTGCGGGGGCGCGCGGGCCGATGGGGACATCGGCCCCTATGTCCGTCATTCGGAACCGCCTTCCTCGTCATTCTGAGCCGCAGGCGAAGAATCCGCATTCCCTCCGCTCAGACATTACGAAAAGGACGGGGGAAACGGGTCCTTCGCTCGCGCTCAGGACGACGGGGGGCGTCATTCTGAGCCGCAGGCGAAGAATCCGTCCCCTGTCCTTCATGGTCACAAGGGCATGCAATCAGATGATAGAACGAAAAATGGGTAGAAGAGCGCCCCGGACCAGATGGTCCGGGGCGCTGTATTCTTCGTCAGTCTTTACCGGTGACTGCTGTGTCTCAAATGCAATCAGGCAGTGACAGTGATCTCGTAAGTCAGAACCAGATCAGCATAGCCAGCATGGGTAACGGTGACAGTGACGGTAACGGTTTTACCAATGTCCTCGGCAACGATGCTGTAAGCGGCATCAGTGGTGTCGGTACCGGCACCATCAATGGCATACTCCACAGTAGTGCTAGCAGAAGGAGTATTGGTGACCTTCAGGGTGTTGCCCTCCTCGGCGCTGCTCACGGTAACAGCATTGCTGCTGTGGTTCAGCAGGTTACCGCTACTAGCAACGGTAGGGGCATCTGTAGCGCCGGTCCCCTGCTCACCCACCAGGGCCAGAGCGGTAGGAGCGGCAGCCTTGGTCTGCTCAACAGCCACAGTGTAGGTCTTCTCAAAGTTCTTGTGGCCGTCCTCGGTGACAACAACCTTGATCTCCAGGGTCTTCCCGGTGATGTTGGCGGTGGTCAGAGCGAAGTTCTTGGAGTCGCCGGAACCCTGCATCTCCTCCACAACCGGCTTGCCATTGGCAGTGATGGTGATGTACTGGTCAGCGGTCACAGTGTAGGAGATCTTGGCGGTGCTGCCGGCAATACCGGTCACCTTGGGGGAGGTGGTGAGCAGGTTGCCCTGATCAGCGGTGATACCAGAGCCGGTACCAGCAGCGATGGTCAGAACGGTGGGAGCAGCAGTATCAGCGGGAGCTCTGACGACGCACGCGGTGCTCTTAGCGGTGGCCTTGGCGCCGGTGCTCAGGGTGTTGGTGGCGATGACGTAGTAGGTCCCAGCCTCAGTGGGGGTGTAGGTAGCGGAGGTAGCGCCGGAGACAGCCTCGTCCTCAGCGCCGCCAACGCCCTTCTTGTACCACTGATAGCTCACGGTGCCACCGTCAGTGACAGTAGCGTTGACGGTCAGAGTGGCGTAACCAGTCTGGGAGGCAGACAGGTCGGTGCTGAAGGTGGGAGCCGCAGCGCCAGTCAGGATGACCAGCTCGTCAACGGAGTAAGCGGACTGATCCTCGGAGACAACCACGATGTAGTAGGGGTTGCCGGCAGACAGGCTGGCCACGTCGGTGGCAGCAACGGCAGCAGCCAGATTAGCGGGCTTGGAGGCCGCGATCACGACCTTGCTGCCCACGGGGACGATCAGGTCGCCCTTGATGTCAGCGATGGTGGTGCTGGTGGTCTGGTACTTGCCGTTGACCTTCTCCAGGTCAGTGGTGCCGGGCTCCTTGATGTCCAGGATGCCCTTGTTGTCGGTGGAGTAAGCCTGGAGCAGGTAGATGCCGTAAGCCTTGTTCTCGGTGTCGAAGACCACGGTGACGTAGTCGTTCTTGGACACGTTGGTGATGATGGCGGTGTCGCCGCCGTCGATCTCGGCCATGGCGGTGCCATCGGTGATCTTCACCTCGGTGCCGTCAGCCAGCATCACGCGCTTGCCGTCGGCCAGCTTGACGAAGTCAGTTCTGGCGAAGGTGCTGTTGGTCTCGGTCAGCTGATAGACGCCCTTGCTGGTGATGGTGTAGTTGTAGGGCTTCTTGGCCAGGTTGGTGGCCTTGGAGTCCACGGAGATGCCCTCGACCAGCTTGCCGTCGATGACAGCGTCATAGATGGCGTACTCGCCATTGCTCTTCACATAGCGGTAGAGGTACAGGACGTTGGCGGAGGTCACCTTGTCGGTGGTGACGATCAGAGCCTCGGCCACGCCGTCGTTGTCACGGTCCACATAGCGCACGCCGGACAGGTCGGTGGTGCCGTTGCCCACGATCAGGTCGAAGGAGGGAGCCTTGTCCTTGCCGCCGTAGGTCTCCACGCTCTTCACGCCGCTCTTGTCGCTCTTGAGGAGGGCATAGTAGAAGATGGTGTCGCTGTCGACAGCGATCTTGGTGTTGGTAGTGTCATTCAGCACGGTGACATCGCCGCTGGTGTGCTTCACGTTCTGGTCGGCAGTGCCAAAAGCGATGTTGTTGGCGCCGGTCAGGTCGATCTTGTCGTCGCTGGTGATGTAGTAGCCGTAGACGTTGCCGGGGATGATGCTAGCGGCGGAGAAGGAATCGCTGCCGTTGAAGTTGTTGACGATGTAGGACTTCTCGGAGCCGTCGGGCAGGACCACGTAGACGCGGACGGAGCCGGACATGGCGGTGGCGTCGTCGTTGGTCCGGACGTTGGCCACATAGGCGTAGTCGGTGAAAGCCTCAACGTCGGAGGTGGCGGCCACATAGCCGAACTTATCCAGGTAGAGGACGATCTCCTTGCCCATGGCGTCGTTCTTGGTGTAGTCCATGGGGTCCTTCAGCTCGCCGTCACGGCTGTTGTAGTCCAGCTTGCCGCCGGAGAACTTGTAGGTGGTGCCGTCCACGGTCAGGTTGGCCTTGTAGTAGTCGGTGTTGTCGGCCTTGCTGTTGTCCTTGAAGGTCTCCAGCTTGCCGGTGACGGTCTCAGCCTTGACCACGTAGAGCTTGCCGCCCATCTCGTTGTAGACCACATAGTCGCCCTTGGCCACGTCAGCCAGACCAATGACCTTCTCGGCCTTGTAGTCCTTGCTGCCGGGCAGGCTGTCGATGGTCAGACCGCCGTCCTTCTCGTCAGAGTCGTAGCGGACGACCTTGCCGAAGCCGTAGGTGGTCTGGACCACGTACTCGGTCTCGCCGTCGTTGTCGTTGTCGATGAACTTGATCTCGTAGCCGTTCTCCTGAGCGGTCAGGTCGGAGATGCCATTAGTCTTCTCGCTGCCATTGACACAGGTGGTGTAGGCATTGTTACCGTGTTCATCCTTAGCCAGGTCGATGTCCTCGCCGTCCATGAAGTCGTTGATGTCATCATCGCCGAAGCTGGCATTGGTGGAGACGACCACGTTCTTACCGGAGTCCATGACGGAGCCCAGAACAACAGCCTTCTCGGTGTTGTTGGGGGAAGCCACGGAGGGGACAGCGTAGAAGAACACGGAGGTGCCCAGCAGGGAGGCGTCGGTGGAGACCTCGAAGGTGCCCTTGCTGTTGACAGTGCCGCCGGAGGTGGTCACGAAGTTGTGGCCCACCTTGGCCAGCTCGTCGCCGTTGGTGATGTCGATGACAGTCTTGCCCTCGAAGTTGTTGGAGGTCTGCTCGTTGCGGACCACCACGCCCTCGACGCGGACGCCGCCGAACTTCTTGCTCAGCAGGGTCTCGTCCTCCTTCTCCACGCGGGGGATGGAGGTGAGGGAGCCGTCAGGACCGGTGACCAGAGCGTAGGTGTAGCCCACCATCTCGCAGTTCAGGGCGTTGTAAGCCATCTGAGCGGCGTTGTCGCGGGTCAGGCCGGCGTCCACGTCGATCTTCAGACCGGCGTAGAGCTTGTTCTGGTTGGCCAGCACGTTGGTGGAGACGGCCCAGTTGGCGCCCACCATGTTCTCGAAGCTGGCGTTGTAGCCCAGAGACACCAGCAGCATCTTGGCGGCCTCAGTGGCGGTCACGGTGCCGTTGGGATCGAAGGTGCCGTCGCCCTTGCCGGCCACGATGCCCAGCTGGGTGCAGTATTCGATGTAAGGCTCAGCCCAGTGACCAACGGTGTCGGTGTAGGTGTGGGTGGTGGCGGCGCCCAGGGCAGGGTCGCTGCCGCCGTTCAGGGTGACGCAGATGATCTTGGCCATCTCGGCACGGGTGACGATCCCGGTGGGATCATAGGAGCCGTTGTCCTTACCGTTGATGACGTTCAGAGTGGTCAGCACGGTGACGGCCTCTTTGTTGACGATCTCTTCCTTGTCGGAGAAGTCGTCGAGGTTCGCAGCGCCGGCGCCGATGACCATCATGGACATCACCATGACGGAGGCCAGAGCCAGGCTGAGAGCCCGCTTGAGGTTTCTCATTTTGGAATTCCTCCTTCTAAAAATTGTGGTAATTGGAGTATTTTTGCCATTTTTCCGAACTTTTTCGGCAATTAGCAAAGTATAACTCCCCTCACCTCTGGGCTCATGATACCCCATCCGACCCCCTCCCGTCAAGGGGATGGAGCCTTTTGTAACA
>NZ_JAPFEA010000061.1 GCF_026169115.1 Intestinimonas sp.
ATGCTACCATGTTTTCAGAAATACATCGGGGAGGAAACCTCCTCCCCCGCGGGGGCCGCGTATTCCTGAGCCATCGTGCGCTCATGGAATATGGGGCCTTTTGCTATGCAAAAGCAGAGAAAAATTGGCCATGTGCCTCTTTCTGCGGCACGGCCATGAAATCAAAGCGCATGTGCCGTGACGGCCCATATGCGCATAAGCTTCATGCGCCACAAGCCTTTGCCCGTTTTCGTGGCGCGTGCTTGGCACATGACGTTTTGTATCCTGTATGAGGAGGGATGGACCACGGACTTCACTGTGATCGACCATATTTTGGAGGACTACCGGGGGCGGGGCTACTACCCCTCCGCAGTCTGCCAGATCTTTCGGGGCCATGAGACCCTGTACCGGTGCTCGGTGGGCGATGTGACGCCGGAGACCTGGTTCGATCTGGCCTCGGTGAGCAAGCTCATCTGCACCACCCTGGTCCTCTCCGCCATGGAGGAGGGTCGTCTGACCCCGGAGGACCCCATCCTCTCCCACCTGCCTGAGGATGGCCCCGGACCGGTGACCCGTCAGCGGCTCGCCGGCGTGACGGTGGAGCAGATCATGACCCACACCTCCGGCATTGTCCCCTGGTATCCCTTCTACGCCGACGGCCGGGACTTCTACACCGCACTGGAGCACGTCCTCTCCACCACCCCGACGGAGACCGGCATGGCTTACAGCGACCTCAACTTCATGCTCATGGGCCAGCTCTTCTCCTTCGTCACCGGCCTCACCCTCCGTGAGGGGCTGGAGCGGTACATCAAGGAGCCGCTGGGCATTACCGAGATGGCCTATGGGCCGGTGGACCCGGCCCTGTGCGCCCCCTCCTGTTACGGAAATCAGATCGAGCAGCGCATGTGCGCCGAGCGGGGCATCACCTTCGACGGCTGGCGGCCCAACGGCGTGCCGGTGCGGGGAGCGTGTAACGACGGCAACGCCTATTATTACTGGAAGGGCGAGAGCGGCCATGCCGGCGTCTTCGCCTCCGCCGGCGCCCTGAGCCGGCTGGGGCAATTTTTCCTCACCACCCAAAAGCCCTGCTTCCTCCGGGCCATGACCACCGACATCTGTGGCCGTGGTCTGGGCTTTGAGCAGGGAGAGACCTACCCCGATGGCTGCGGCCACACCGGCTTCACCGGCACCAGCCTGTGGGTGAGCCGATCCAACGACCTGGGCGCCGTGATCCTCACCAACAAATATTACCGCCCGGAGGGGGAGCCCCCCGGAAACTCCAACGAGTTCCGCCGGGCCGTCCACTACGCCCTTCTGGGCCGCACCCCGCCCCCTGTGGTATGAACAAGGGCGCGCTGTCTCCCTTGTCCGATACAAACTTTGAGGAAAAGAGGTCATTACATGAAGAACATGAAGAAATGGCTGTCCCTGTCCCTTGCCGGCGCCATGCTCGTGGGCGTTCTGGCCGGCTGCGGCGGCGGCTCCGCCAACACCCC
>NZ_JAPFEA010000006.1 GCF_026169115.1 Intestinimonas sp.
CCACATAGCCGTACTTCTTGTGGACCTGACGCCAGTAGTCCAGCAGGGTGTTCTTGAGCACCATGCCCTTGGGCAGGAAGAAGGGGAAGCCAGGACCCTCGTCCCGGAGCATGAAGAGACCCAGTTCCTTGCCCAGCTTGCGGTGGTCCCGCTTCTTGGCCTCCTCAATCTTGGCCAGGTACGCATCCAACTCGGCCTTCTTGGGGAAGGCGATGCCGTAAATGCGCTGGAGGGTCTCCCGGTTGGAGTCGCCCCGCCAGTAGGCGGCGTTGCAGGCGGTGAGCTTGAGGGCGTTGCCCTTGATGCGGCCAGTGGAGTCCAGATGGGGGCCGGCGCACAGGTCGGTGAACTCGCCCTGTTTGTAGAAGGAGATGTGGGCGTCGGCGGGGAGGTCGTTGATGAGCTCCACCTTGAAGGGCTCACCCTTCTCCTCCATGAACTTGAGGGCCTCGTCCCGGGGCAGCTCGAACCGCTCCAGCTTCAGCTTCTCCTTGCAGATCTTCTTCATCTCGGCCTCGATCTCGGCCAGATGCTCGGGGGTGAAGGCGAAGGGAGCGTCCATGTCGTAGTACCAGCCCTCGTCGATGGAGGGGCCGATGGCTAGCTTCACCTCGGGCCACAGCCGCTTGACGGCCTGGGCCATGACGTGGGAGCAGGTGTGCCAGTAGGTCTGGCGGTATTCAGGGTTCTCAAAGCTAAACTCTTTGTTTTCCTCTGCCATGATGATTCCTCCTAGTATTCTGGGGCAGGAAACAAAAAGCCCCACCCCTGATGATGATTCAGGGGTGAGGCGATAAAACGCTCCACGGTTCCACCCTAATTACAGCGCCCTGCGCTGTCTCTCGTGTCCCTCTGTAACGGGAGAGCCCCGGCCCGGTCTTCCCGGGCGGCTCAGGAGTGGTACCGCCGCCGCGCACACAGGGCGCTTTCACCATATGCGCCCCTCTCTGCCTGCCGCCTCTGCGGGTTCTTCTCCGTCCATGCCATTTTGACATGGGTACTATATCACCAAATATCTGCGGTGTCAAGGGGATGGAGCAGGGTCCTCCTCCCAGGAGACATAAGCCTCCTCACAGTCCCGCTGTGCCTTTATCAGAATCATGTGAGCCCGCTCGAATTCCCCCTCCTCCAGCGCGTCGATACAGTCGGTATAGACATTGAAGAGCATGTGATACAGTTTCTCATACATGTTTTCCATCTCAAACCCTCACATTCAGACCATAAGTTATAATTCGATTATAAAATCGGATTAGTAGTGTGTCAAGATGGAATTCGATTCTATGGTTGGTTATGCTTCTTCTTATTTTTGCCTATGATTTCCTTATGAAGGTGGGGGGAATCATGGAACTAGACTATTCCGAAATTGGACGGAGAATTGCCAAAAGGAGAAAACAACTGAGGTTGAAGCAGACCGAGGTAGAAGAAAAGGCCGATATTGGGTATAAATATCTCTCCAACATAGAGCGAGGAATTTCCATCCCCTCCGTCGAGGTCGTCATGCGTCTGGCCCTGGCGTTGGAGACCACACCGGACGAGTTTTTGGTGGGGACAGCCCTGGACACCGGGGAGCGTTGGCGGGAGGTGGCCGAGCTGCTGCGGGATATGGACGACAAGCACCTGGAGCTGGCCGGGAGTCTGCTGGCCTGGCTCAGGGCGCAGGCGCTTTGACCTTCCCCCCCTGAGGGGGGAAGGTCTGTGACGGCCATGCATGCTCACAACAGAGTGGTCCGTAGGGGCGCCCGCCGGACTGCATCCGGGCCGACACACAGGTCGGCCCCTACGGTGGATAACGGGCGATCCCTGTTTTGTGGGGCGCGGCTTCCCAGACGCGCCCATGCACCACGTCATTCTGTGGGGCGCGACGACCTCGGCGCGCCACCCCCCCTAGGGGCGCACCTGTGTGTGCGCCCGTGGGGCAAGGCGACCACGCCGCTCTATGGACATGTAGGGGCGGCAATCTGCCGCCCGCAGACCAGCGCGGGACCACTCCGGACGGGCGGCCACAGGCCGCCCCTACAAAACCACCGCAAGGAGCGTAGGGGCCGATGTCCTCATCGGCCCGCGCGGCGTGGTTTGCGCCCTGCCCCCCTCAGTCAGCTTCGCTGACAGCTCCCCCGTCAAGGGGGAGCTATATTTTGTGGGGCGCGGCTTCCCAGACGCGCCCCGCAAATGACGTGACAGCATCAAAAAAGACGTGGAGCCTTTGGTGCCCCCTGACAGGGGTAACTTTGCAGGTGTCTGAACCCCCGGCAGATATTGCTTCGGCAGTATCTGCCGGGGACTTCTTTTTGCCTCACGCACCCTTGGTGGTGGACTGACCTTCAGGCCGTGGCAGTTCCACACAGCCAATGTCATTGTAGTGGATCTCCACTGTCTGCTGAGCGTGCTTGCTCCACTTCACGTCCTTTTCGTGTACCACGATCTTTCGGATGAACAGCCGCAGCAGCTCCGGTGTCAGCTCCTGGATGTCTGTGTACCGCTTTGCCAGGGAGATAAAGTGTCCTGGGGCGGACACCTGCTCCCGCAGCCTCTGGATGGCAGTTTCCTTCTCCGGGATGGTCTTATTCAGTGTTTCCATCTCCTGGGTGTAGCTGCCGGAGAGCGTTTGGAACTGCTCCGCTGTGATCCGCCCCAGGACACTGTCCTCATAGAGCCGTTTGAAGATGCTGTCCAGTTCCTTGCTCCGCTTCTTCAAAGCGGTCAGTTCCCGTTCCAGCCCACGCATCTCTTTTCGGA
>NZ_JAPFEA010000136.1 GCF_026169115.1 Intestinimonas sp.
CCGGTGATGCGGCCCCACTCGTCCAGCAGGTACTTTGTCTCGCTGCCGTTCCCGTCCACGATGCCGGTGATGCGGCCCCGGGCGTCGTACTCCAACTCCTGGCTGGCCCCGCCCATGCTCACGATCCGCCGCTGGGCCCCGGCCAGGTCGTATTCGTACTTCACACCGCTGCCCACGCCGTCCAGCCGCTGGAGCAGCCTGCCATCTGCATCGTAGGTATTGCTCTGTAGCACGTGGCCGTCCGGGCTGAGCACCGTGAGCACCCGGCCCTGGGCGTCATAGGTGAACTGGAAGCCGTCGCCACTGTCCGTCTGAGCATCATACTCATTGGGGCGGATCAGCCGCACCACCTGGCCGTTGCGGTCATAAATCGTGCGCTGCACACCGCCGTCCCGCTCGATGCGCCGGATCTCCCGGTTGAGCAGGTCGTAGGCAATGCGGGTCTTGCGGCCCTGATTGTCCGTAATTTCCACCAGATTGCCTGCCGCATCATAGCCGAACTGCGTCCGGTTGTTGATCCCGCTGCGCTCCTCCCGGTGTGTCTCCGCAATCAGGCGGTTGGCCGCGTCGTACTCCCGCAGGATCTCGCCCCCGGCGGGGAGTTGGATACGGGTGATGTTTCCATTCCGGTCGTATTCATACCGAGTGCTGGCAAACTGGCTCCCGCACCCCTCCTGGTCCGCGCTCTGCTCCACCTCGATCAGCCGTCCCGCCGGGTCATAGTGGTAGTCTACCCGCTGTGTCAGTCCCTCACTGAGCAGCCGAGTCTCCCGGATGCGCCGGTTCAGGCCGTCATACTCATAGCGCACCACAGCGCCCAGACCGTCGCTCACCCGCACCAGCCGGTTTTGCTTGTCATACCCAAAGGTCAACGTGTGGATGCTGCCCCTGGCACTCTCCCCGTCCTGGAAGGACAGGAAGCGTTTCTCCTCCGTCCGGTTGCCGTTGGTATCGTAGACATACTGGGTCAGCCGGTACTGGACAGACCCATCCTCCCCCCTGGACACCGGTTCCCGCTTCTCCAGAAGCCATCCCGCCCGGTTGTAGGCGTACAATGTCCCGATCCGGGTCTCGTCGGTTTCTCCGGCCAAATAGCCCTCTGCGGAGATCTCTTTGACCACCAGGCCCCGCAGGTCGTAGACATACCGTTTCTCCACGACCCCGTCCGGGCTGACGACTTCCTTCAGGCGGCCCGCCGCGTCGTAGTGGTAGACATAGCCCGGGCCGTCATCCGCTTCAGCGTCATACTGTTCTGGCTCGATGACCTTCACCAGATTGCCCATAGCCTCATATTTCAGCCGCCGGATGCCGCCGTCCGGGTAGATGACCTTGATCCGCCGATCGTCGGTGTCGTACTCATACCGGATGCCCTGACCGCTCCTGGTGGCCGGATCATAGGTGTTTGGGTTGACCTCCATAGCCAGGCGCCCCGCCGTGTCGTGGGGCGTGGCAAACACGTTCCCCAGCGGGTCGGTGGAGCTGACACGGTGATCCATGGCGTCATACTCATAGCGGTAGCAGGACCCATCCCCCGTCTTTTCATCGTACTGGTTGGGTAGTACCTTGGCGATCAGATTGCTCAGGAGGTCATAGCGGTAACGGGTGGTGTTGCCCAGGGGATCGATCTCCAGCGCCCTGGCCCCCAGCTTGGTATAGCCGAACTGTACCTCGCCGGCGTCGCTCTGGATAGCCATACACTGCTCAACCTGGTTATAGCGGTACTGGAACACCGCTCCCTCCGGCGTGATAAGCCGGGACACCCGGCTGCTGCGCTCCCAGTATTCATACTGGGTCACATTGCCGTTTCCGTCCGTCATGGAAATCATGCGGCCCAATCGGTCATACTGGTAGGTCTGCACCCTGCGGCGCATGGCGTCGATCACCTGCTCCTCGCGGACACAGTTGTTGCGCTCATCGAACTGGGCGAAAAACTCCTCGCCATCGTTGTTCCACCAGTGGACCTGGTTGCCCCGGTCATCGTACTCGAACTCCCAAATCAGGCCGCTGGGCAGCTCCTGGCGCACCAGCTTCCCGTCCTGCCGGTAGGTCCAGTGGGTAATCTCGCCGTTGCGGTTCTTCTCCAGGATGCGGTTGCCCCACTGGTCATACTCAAATTCCCTGGTAGTACCGTCATCGTACTCTGTTTTTATCGCCTGCTTCTGGTCGTTGTAATGGTAAACTGTGCTGCGGCCGCTCTGCAGATTGTGATAGGTTGTCTGGCGTCTGGAATCGTTGTACAGGAATACATGCTCCTCACCATTTGCCAGATCCTGCCGGATCACACGTCCCTTTTCGTCATAGCAGTTGACAAGATAGTTAACACCGTTCTGATCCGTGACGGCAGTAATCAGGCCCCTGGTATCGTACTGGTAGCGCATGGTACCGCCATTGGGGTAGGTTACCGCAATCAGGTAGTCGTCGTCGTACTCATACTGGACAGAACGCCCCGCACAGTCTGTGATTTTGGAAACCTTGCCCGCCTCATAGGAAAAGTCCAGATACTGGCCGCTGGCGAGGGTCAGGCGCTGGATGGTAGTACCGCAATAGCTGATCTCCGTCCGGTTCCCATGTGAATCCACAATGGCGGTAAGACGGCCGTTTAGATCGTAGCGATAGGTCTTACCAGTTGTACTTTCCTGGATGGAGTAGCCCGCCTGGCTCTCTACCATGATATAGGCCAAGCTCTCACTCTTCGCATTCACCCAGCCCTGCTCTGTCCGCAGGAAATGCTCCACACTCAAATCATCCTTGAGCATGGCGGCCTCATCCGCTTCCACAATCAGCCGCATCCCAAGACTGCTCACCCAGCGGGTGCCAAGAAGCTGCTTTTCATAGCTGCTCACCGACTGGTGCCTGCGCATCAGTCGGAAATCACCTGCAATATCAGGTAGTATAAAGTCGGTTTGCTCCGCAATAAAACTTCCGGTAACTGGATCGACAGGATCTGCTAAAAGCTTACGAATCTTATTCAAAACATCACGCATGGCATTCGTTCCAGTTTTTGCAAGATCTCTGGCCGCAGTTGACACCTTAGTACCAATACTTCCGACTGTCTCACTTGCTGCCTTAGCAAATCTACCTCCAACACTTGATACGCCAGAAATGAGCCCCATTGTTACAGCGGAGCGCACATTTGTGAGAACCCATTGCCCTACTAAAGCGGCGTTTTCTTCCGTCCATCCTTCCTGCTCAATTTTTGAAAGGAGCTCTACACCTGATGTAGCGGTAACAACACCCATCGCTCCAATTGAGGCCAGTCCAAACAGTGCCTCTGTGCTTTTTACCGCATCTGAGATACGCTGGGCATTTTGTGCTGTATCGCTTAGTGCATTTACGGCTTTCCCTGCATCCGCTAACCAGCCAAACATATCGCCAAACACACCAAACATGGCCATGCCGGCGCCAATCGTATCACCGCGACCTACTGAAATCGAGGCGTCCAATACATTGGCGACAACGGCAACTCCCCATCCGATGCCAGGAATGCACGTTCCAATTGCGCTGATAATTCCCAAGCCAATCTGAATGCCATCCAGAATGGAGTCCCGCGTCGTTTGATTTGAAAGCTCCACACGCTCAAAATTTCCCCGATGTGAGCCATACATCTCATACTGCTTGGAGGAGAGCGCCATGATGCCATCGGCATCCATCTTGATCCAGCTCCCACCCTCTTGCGGAACAGACAACTGGAAGCTGTCAGAGGCACGAAGATTGATGATACCAGTCGTGGCTGGCGGCTCATCTTCCGGTTCCTTTGTAGGAACGCTCTCCTCAGCGCCATTCCCCGTAAATAAGCCTGCTACACCACTGATCGCCTGAACAAAAATGTTGCCCTGTGTCTGCTGCTGAACCATCGCCATGTACTGTGCCTGGCTCGCGGCTCTGTGGTCCTCTTTTGTATAGGTTGGGTGTTCTGCACTGCCCCCGCCATGGCCCACATAGTCACTGTAGCCAGACTCAAATGCGGCCTGCATTTCAGCACTCTTGCTCTCATGATTTAGCACAAAGCTTTCCAGCGTTTGAGGTCGGCTGACCAAATTGAAATTTTCCAGTGTATCAAAGAGAATGTCTCCTTTACTCTGGATCGTGATTCCTTCTTTACTTTTGAAGGTGATATGTGTTTTTTCCTCGTTTTCCTGGTCAGCATAGTCACGTCTAATCACAAATTCCAACTGATTCGAAGCTGCTTTTATCATGTGCCCCTGTGCCACCAGGGTACGATCCGCCGGTTTAGAAAAATCCGGCATTTCGCCACTCCACTTGCTGCCCAGACAGACAATGGTGCCATCGTTCTGATAATAGGCAAAAACCTGATCGCCCTTTTGGGGCATACAGTAGAAGTAGTTTCCAATGGAACTCTCATAGGGAATCCAGCGTGTTCCTGCGGCGGGCCCATCGTTGTTGAACCTCACCAGCACCTCCACACCCTGAACTTCCAGCACTTGGCCTGTCAGCACAGTGCTCAACAGGGTGGTCTTTTTCCCATTTACAGGCACCGCACCAACAGGATCAGTCAGCGTCAAATGGTTTTCCAGCAAGTCGCCATCACAGGTGATTCGACTCCCAATAACCGCATAGGTCCTCAACTCACCCTGTAATTCACAGCCGACACCAATCTCCAAATCCGGAGAAAGGCCCTGCTGCTTTGCCATTTGATAAGACAACGCTTCACCGCCCATACGTGCCCGCATGGTCATGAAGTCCACCAGATCCTTCTCTTCACTCTCCAATGTAAAGCTATCATAGGAAAAAATGGAGAAGGGCTCCAGTCCTATGCTGATATGTGGCTCCAGCGCCTTGCTGTCCGGGTACACATACAAACCATGCTCATTGGCGATCCGTACTGTAAACTCCCAAGCCGTTTCATTGTTCCGAGAGAGCATCTGGGTAATCGCTATGTCCTTTGGGATAGACACACGAACTCCACAGGGCTCCATCACAGAACGGATCACCTGTCCCAAGGTTTTCCCGGTATTTTGGAATGTCTCACTTCTGCGCTCCTGATCCGCAAGGCAGGAATATGTACGCGCCGTAATCAAAAGCTCCTGATACTGGGTGGCATGCTCCAGCTTCAAACCGACTGCCATGCCACTGAACACCGTGCCGCCATCCTGCGTACTGACCGTGATCGGTGTGTTTTCACACCGAAGCACATCCTCCTGGGTCACCTCTGCAGGGATGATAGCTCTCAGCGTCAACAGGCCGTGAGCATTCGTCATTCCAGCCACGTCAAGAAAAAGAAGCTTGACACAGGGAATGCCAAATATAAATTTTAGATTTCCTAACGCGCTGAATTCCTTCATCTTGATTTCACCCCGTTCAGGTCAAATGATCCAGCATATCGGTAATAATGGGAACAGCCTGCTTATCTGTTCCTCTGCTCTCCTGGGCAGATTTCTGACTTTGCGCCAGGGTAGAAGCTACCGCATCGCCAAGGGCAACACTGCCACTGGAACTATCACTCAGTTTCATAGATCCACAACCTGCCTCGGCGAGGGGAGAATCGTTATGCTGTAGGTATAGCTTAAATTTGTCAAACTGCACCTCTGAGCTCTTGTATGTATCCCTGCCGCCAGTAGTCAGGTCAGCAAAGAGCTGATTTGCCATATCAACGTCACCATTGGCGAACTGAAGCGCCTCTCTGTAACCATCTTTCATAAATTGGGCCGTTTCTGCATCGATTCTTCCCTCAGCCAACGCCTGATCCACAGATGCTTCCACTTCTGCGTTTGCCTGCTTCATGTCCGCCTGCACTTGCTCCTGAGTCTTCTCAGCGCCCTCTCCACTGTTATTTTCAGGCTCAGTGACTTCAATGGTTATAATTCCGCCGCGTTTGCAAAAAAGCTTTCCCTTCATCAGAAGGACTGGAGCACCATCGATGAGGTATCGATCATCCGTTTCATACCATACTTGGTCAATGATAGGGGAACACTTCTGGGTTGTAAAAAACTCAACCACACCATTCCAGAACTTCTCAAAACCCCTTTTTTCAACTGCTTCACCAGTTTCGATGTTCTGTTCCCGAGGAGTGCAGTCTCCAAAATGAATCACATTCACATCAGGCCGCCAATCATTTGCATTTAGAACTGGCTGTGCCTCTGGACCAAAGAGTACCCCATGACCGCCCCCGGCCTCCGCCACATTAAGCGGGTGACTCATAGAGCCATAGCTGCATTTGGCAGATATTAAGCGGTAGGCAAATTGATTGTCAGGCTGAATATGATTGGACCCTGACATCGTTACCTCACCTCCACAGGTGTTAAATCGACCCCATAGGGGGAACGTCGCAGAATACTTTCTGCGACGGAGAGTTCTACCACAACCCGGTACTCAAGCATTCCGCCGACACGGAAGATAGGCTCAGGGGGAAGACACATTTGGTTCAGCACAATCTGTTTCACTGAGCCATCCGGATACCGTTCCACATTTTCATGGAGACAGAAAGCCGGAGGGAAGTAAGGCAACCAATATCGATAGCTCTCCCGGCTGTCAAGCTCTCCTGCGAATAGCTGAATCATTTTTGCCTGCAAACCAGGGATATAGAGTGTAAAGAGCTTTTTTAGCTCATCGCTGACCAAAAAAGAGGGATCGCTCAGAACAGCCGGAAGTTCCTCGTGTGCTTCTGCACGGAAATACGCAACAATCGCCTGATCCAGATGGTCAAATACATCCTTTTCTGCTGCTTTTTGATACTGCTCTGGAAGCCCAAAGATAGAAAGCGGACGTCTAAGTCTGCTGCTGGTGCTTAATCTGAAGTAGGACTGCATAATTTATTCACCCCTAGATATTTGGCAAAAGGATGGCGAAATCAGATGCCTCCGCCAGGGTATTCTCCATCACAGTATAGGTAGTCGTGCATTGCTCCATTTGTCCGCCCCTGAGATCGCAATCAGAAAAGCGGACATGTTCCATGGATGTGAGCAGCATGGACAAGGCGCGGTACCAATCGTCCATTTTTTCTGACGCTATACCTGCTATAGAGGCAATTACGCGCTCAAACACCACATTTTCCAGGGTACACTCCCGAAACTGTGCCCCAGCGAGAAGTACATCTGCGAATATAACATTTTTGAAGCGGCACTGCTCAAACAAGCAGTCACCCAAAGATACTTCTTCAATCGTGCTGTCCGAAAATTCACAATTCCGAAAAACAGAACCTTTTAGATTGAATTTATAGAACTTCTTGTGTCGAAAAATCTTGTTTTGAAACTGATGGTGTGAGAACTGGCGTCCACGGCTGTTAAAAAGGTCAACCTCCGGGTATTCCGCAGCTAAAACAATCTTCCAGTCCAGAAATTCGCCAAACTCAATCCTAAACTCATCTCCTTTGACCAAGGCCCTAAAAGCTTGGTCATCCTTTATGGAGGCCATATGATATTTAAGGAGAGATCCCATCATGCTAAACAGCGGGCCAGTACACTTCCACGCAGCTTGTTCGGCCAAGAGCGGATAGCAGAATTTTTTGACCTCCTGCCGGTCTAGTACTGTCTGAAAATGGGCATTGATCTCTGACCACAACGGTGTAAGCCAGGGGGATTCCACAAACTGGGTAGTAAGCGGCCGGTCATATAGGAACCAATCTTGTCCATATGCATCCAAGCGGTATCCCGGCTTTCCACACAGCAATGCGGTGCGGAGCACAGAGATAGAAACACAAAACACTGGCTCTATATCACCTTGGCGCTGCTTCTGACACAGTTCTTTAAGAAATCCGGAGAGTGGTGAAACAAACCATTCCTCCGCATGGACAGATAGACGTTCCGCTAGCATGGTTACGGCTGTCCCAGCCGCATCCGCAAAATCCTGCTGTTTCAATACTGTATTGTCCATGCACATCCCTCTATTTATTCCACAATGACTTCTTTTCCCAAAAGGGTAATAGTCTCATCTGTAATGTCGATAAATGCCCGATCCGTCCCCAGGGATATTTTTTCATCTGCGATCAATTTAATTGTTTCTGCTTGAACTTTTACCTCGCCCTCCGCATTGATGTTGAGATCTTTCTTGCAGGAAATCGTAATCCCTTCATCTGGTGTAAGATCGATAAAAGCTTCCTCACCATCACACGAAATCTTAATTCCTTTCTCGGTCAGCTGGACACACTTCCCATGGGCCATCCAGACCTTATCTTTAGGGCTCTGCCCCATAAAGCGCGGAGCGGAACTAGCTGCAAACGCCTGGCCTTCATCCCCGGAAGGGAAGAATACCCGAACGGTATCGCCAACCTCCGGCATACAGTACCATCCGCTCTGGTCTGATGAAGAATACGCAGTGGAATACTCAAACCAGTGGTTGCCGCTAAATTTCGAATCAAAAGAAAACTGCACCTGAACCTTGCTTCCAGATACGTTCTTGACCTTACCAGTAAACATTTTCCCACTGCAGTTCTGGTTTGTTCCAGCAGAAACGGCAAGCCCCCTCACATCTGTTGTACTCCCGGCGGCCGGGGCCTCATTCCCCATTGGAAGCAGGCCATAATTCATTTCCAAAATGCCGTCCCGCATCTCAGCAGATACGCTTTTGACCGCATAAAACCTGGTATCTACTTTCACAAAATTTCCGACAAATGTATAGCAGTATGATCTCAGCCCAGCGTCAGAGGTATCCTCGCTTACCACAATTTTTTCCGGCGGAGTACTGTTGTTAAGAGTGCTCTTTGCCATTTGAAATACCGCGGTGCTCAAATCCTTGATCTGATCAGAGGGAGGAAGTCCTACGTAGAGGTGAGGTTCATCGGCCTGCACATCAGAAAAGACAGGTGCCCCCAGCTGGGAAGCCATGCGAATGCAGAAATCCCAATTTGTCTCATCGTACTGAACAATGAGTTTCCCGGTCTGCTTATCTGTAACGGTGATTTCCGCTGTTCCTTCTCCGGAAATACTTTTCCGAATCAAATCCCCATAGGTCGCCGTAGTGTCCTGATATGAACGCTGGTGTGTTTGAATATCCAACTTTTTGCAGGTCCCTTCCAGCACCACAGTAACTTTGGCATACTCGTTCTGGTGATTTACCGAAACATTCTTGACCACACCGCAAAACAGTCTGGCCGGCTGCCCAGACGCAGTAGTGACAACCTCTGTCTCACTGGATTCGTCCGTCCTTTGGGCAATCTCGTCTGCTCTTTCGTGATCCATCTCCCCAACGATGGTGCACTTACCAAATACGTTAGGGCCATCTTCAATCTGCACGTTCAAAATTTTAGTGAACGGGAATAGACCAACCGATATGTTCAGATGAGAAATGACCTCCATCTCATTCATCGTCGATCCCCTCCTCCGCAGCTTTCTTTGGAATCTTCAGTGTTTCCATCATTTCTTCCATGATTGGCTGGTACCGCTTTTTCAATCTGGAAGGGCAAGTAATACATCCAATCGTTGTCTTGCCATCCAACGCGAAAACAAACACTTTTCGATAGCTCGGCTCTGTAATCGCTTGCGCAATAGCATCAAACCAACGCACATAGATGCCGTGAATTACTTTTTTCCCTGTAGAAAGGATACGGATATTCGGGCCCACGGTCTTTACCGTATTTACCATATAGGGAAACATCTGCTCGATCCGAGTTTCATCACCTTGAATTTCCGTCAGCATAAAGGTGAGTCCAAAGGGAAGGTAGGGAAGTTCATAGACAAATTGAGGTTTACTCTCTATGAGAAACTGTTGCCTCACAGCGTCATCCGTTAGCTGCCCAAGATCTCTCGGCACCCGCATCACGATCCGGCCGTCCAGTAAATCCCTCTCCTCAAATACAACAGGGATTTTGGTAATGTGGGTCACCGGATCATGGATAGACTCTTTCAATTCCTCCGCAAGTGTGTCCTCAGAAACCCGTTGTTTATTAAACTCTTCCGCCTTCTGCCGCAGCCGCAGCAATTCTTCGTCCTGGTATGACATACCGCACCTCCGCTTAGTCCATCATAATGCTCCACGGGTTACGCCTGGAAGCTACTGTGTGCTGCTTGCCAGTAAATTGTTTCAGGCAATCGCTCAGCCCCTGGTACAGCCCGAGGTTAGACTGGCAGGAATAGTCCTTCCCCAGCTTAAAATGAATGTACGCCTCCAGGGCCTCAGCCTGGACTGGCTCTCTGGCTGAGAGCAGCATCATGCAGAAGACCGCGTCAGAGCCGTCCGCCCCCGCCGCCAAAGCCTCTCGCGCAAAGTGGGCGGTGATTTCCGGTGAGAGGGTGGGCCTTCCCAAGCCGCAGAACGGAGCATGGATGGTGTTCAGGGTATCGTACTCCGTCTCCCGATCTGCAAAGCTGGTATAAGTGTATCTCAGACCTGCGCCAGGTTGGAGCTTGAAGCGGCACAGCTCCAGATAGCGCATTTCGGAGGAGACTCTTTCTGTAAAAGTAAGTTCCATCTCGCGGGTCACGAAAGCGTCCGTTTGCACCTGATCGTGAAATACGATGTTGAGGACCCGGGTGGTATTAGTTGGAGTGTAATGAATCAGCTGCGGCTCCCGGATCAGATAAAGCTCACCCTCGTAGCGGATCACTCCCGGGTTGACCACGATGCTGTCCTCTGTTGTTGTCAGCGCACAGCCGCTCACGATTCCATCCGTGCAATTCTGATATAGAAGGGGCCCCAGGTGGTAGAGATAGGAGGAGAGCTCCACCATCATCTCCTGCTTTAAGATGTGCCCGCTATGAAATTCTGGAATTTTTTGTACCCACATAAAATTTTCCTCTCGTTCTGCACAGACAAGCCATAATTTAAGTGTCAGGATTTATCCGCTTTCCAAGATAATAATCAACCCTATAAAGAATTATTGCGATAGGCATAAAGTAAAGATATGCAGGAAAGATGGTCGTAAAGAGTTTTCCTAAAAAAAACATTAAAGGTGCGTCTTGTGTAATGGCTCCCAGCCTATAACCAGTTAGAAAAAAATACCCAACTGTTATCATTGGAAATGCCATGATATACCATATACATCCGATTAGTGGGAGCTTGTTGCGATCCTTATAATCTGCAGCTATAGTCAGTGTGCGGTCAATGTGTGGACTTATCAAAATCCCTTTTAGTTTGGGGCTTTTTATTTCATAGTAAAACTTGGATGTAACCAAGAAGGGAAAGTAAGCAGAACACGCTCTCCCTGTAAGAACTGATATGGCTACAAGGAATAGCCATAACAAACCGGATTCGATAATTGATTCAGCCATCGCTTCTGTTTCACCCACCATTTAACACAGTAAATTGAGAGTTCAATTAGCGGTCATAGTTCCATCTGCTTTTTTGTATAATTCATCGAGCAGTTCTTCTATAACAGATGCTCCCCACGATTCATCAATACTCGCTTTTATTGCCTCTAATATTTGACTAAATGTTTTCCGATCAGCTAGCATTCCATCTCCAGCATACCGATTTATTATGCCACCTGTTATAGCTGCAAAAATCATATCATCTAAACCATCTCCATCTACCCATTCAGACTGTGCACCAAGTGTTGCATTAAACAATATTTGCCACGCTGCATTTAATCCAGTTCCCGCCATCACCCCTGGGATTACACCAGAACAGGTTGCAGAATTGACATCATTCCAATTGATGTCAATATCAGCATACCCCGGTTTTTCAATAAAAGAACGAATGAGCTGAAATGTGAGGTTGCCCCCACCACCAGCAAGTCCCCCCACTATTCCGTTTCCTATCATAGTCGCAACAATTTGTTTCACAGTGAGTTGGCCTACATATGGAGCTGCAGCAACAATACTACGAAGCCCAAAAAGTGCTGCACCGCCAGTAAACAGCAACAATCCATTGAGTCCCCAGCCAATCGTATCCAATACCGCTTCTCCAGTAGAGCGCGCTTCTCCTCTCATCGCATCATGGGCTGTGCCTATTGCAGTCCCAACTGCCGCCGCACCCATCACGCAAGCAGCCGCAACTCCTATTGTCGCCAGAGCGACACCTGCGATTGCTGCTGCGACGACCCCGACAATCGCCAAGCAACCCACTACAGCCAGCCCAATAACGGCATTTCCGAAAAGCTGAACAGCCAGGTTGTCGCTTGTTTCGCCTGCTTGCAGCTCACCTTCAACGGGACCATTATCTTGGAACTCTCTTCCTTCCATATGAGTATCGCTTATAGAAAGGAAATCATATTGACCGGATTGGACTATGGAAGTTTCAACTGTTCCATCTACAATGCTTCCCTTTGCCATCGCAAACTCACCCATAGGAGCAGAAAATCCCGTAGTCTTCGCTTTCAGATAAACGACTTTCTGGGCCGCCACAGTGATTTTTTTGTCCGTCTTAACAAAGACACCCTCTTCATCGGCCAGCCGGATACTGCCGTTGGCCCCGCCCAGCAGGGACATCTCCTGGGGATAGAGATTCATCTCCTTGCCGTGCTCAGTGACAAAAGACCGCCTGGACGGATCGCTCATCCGGTCGCAGCTCGCCCCGTTGGTACGCACGCAGTTCACCGCCATGGCCGCCTGCTC
>NZ_JAPFEA010000153.1 GCF_026169115.1 Intestinimonas sp.
GACAGCATGACTTTGATTTCCGGCAGCAGCCCCTGAACCTGTGTGTAATTTCGTTTCCGCATAACGATACCCCCTGATGTAGTCTATTTTCCTACATCAGGGGGTATTTTGTCACTGTCCGTTTTTACTGGTTCAGTTCAAATTGGCGGTGATTTTTCGTTTGACCACAATTTTACCACAGACAGGGAAAAAATCTGACCACTGCTCAAGGTTGCAGGCACCGTGACTACTCAGTCCGGTGCCTACCTTTTTCTTCTCCTTGATTCAGAATCGCAACGCCTTATGCTGGCGGTTGCTCTCCTCAGCGTTGTGCCGGGGCGTATAGGAACGCACGAGCTTGTAACATGTGCCGCGAGCTGGGCAGCAGTGGTCTCAAACAGAGTACTCAGGTCTCGCTTGCTTTTAGAAAAACGGTTGGTGAACTCAAAACCGCTGTCAGTCTGGAAACACTCCACCCGGATGCCCCGGCGGACATACCACTTGACCAGCCGTTTCAAAAAGTCGGCAGAAGAGTAGGTGGTCTGCTCAGGATAGGCAGCCAGAAAGCGCAGGCGGGTGAACTCATCAATGGCGGTGTATTGGAACAGGCGCAGGCGGTGCCACAACTTCACTACACCAAGGCCAGGATCGCGGCAGCGTATGTCCCGACTCAGCTTGAGTTCTGCTTCTGTGTGCTGGTTGGGGTGACTGTGGGGCCACCTAGGTTGGCAGGCTAAGGACATCACTGTTTTGTCCCAACGGGCCTTCCAGAAGCAGATGTACGACCGGCTCCTGTTGTATTTCCAAGAGGTACGGCTGACGCCGTATTTCTCCGCATATTTCATCAGGGATTGCCGATATGTCATATTCTGTATTATACGCTTGCTCATGAAGGATATGGTTTCCTCTCATTTGCAAGTCTTTTTTCCAGAGTAAAAAAACAGGATTGATAAATCGCGAAAAGTGTAGTACAATACCCTATACCGACTTTGCTGGGCCCAGACGGGGTCCGGCGCGGAGCAAGACCGCACTAGTTGGGGAGATAGCGGTGCCCTGTACCTGCAACCCGCTAAAGCAGGGATGAATCCCGGCCCCCGGAGCTGTGCTGTGTCGTCTGCCCCCGGTAAGCGGCGATGATAGATCGGTCCTGCGCAACGGAAACCCGTGAACCATGTCAGGCGGGGAACCGAGCAGCATTAAGCGGACCCTTCCGTGTGCCGCAGGGTTGCCGTTTTTGAGCTGGCTGCCGGGGTTACGGACATAGGATGGTATTCAAAGGCCGGTGTGCGGTCTTGTTCTGCGTCGGAAGAAGTCGGATAGAGAGGGAGGGGCACGGCGCAACCGCGTCCCTCTCTTGCTGTTTTATGGAGGAATGGGCATGTACCAGGCGCTCTACCGAAAATGGCGGCCGCGCACCTTTGATGATGTGGTGGGCCAGACCCATATCACGGAGACGCTCAAGCGGCAGGTATCTGCCGGACGGCTCTCTCATGCGTACCTCTTCACTGGTACCCGCGGCACCGGAAAGACCACCTGCGCCAAAATCCTGGCCAGGGCCGTCAACTGCGAGCACCCCGTGGATGGGAACCCTTGCAATCAGTGTGACGCCTGCCAGGGGATCGAAAACGGTTCTATTCTGGATGTGCTGGAGTTAGACGCGGCCTCTAACAATGGTGTGGACCAGGTCCGCGCCCTCCGGGACGAGGCGGTCTACACCCCGGCTGCCGTCCGCAAGCGGGTCTATATTGTGGACGAGGTCCACATGCTGTCCACAGCGGCCTTCAATGCGCTGCTGAAGATCCTGGAGGAGCCGCCAGAGCACCTGATGTTCATTTTGGCGACCACCGAGCTCCACAAGGTCCCGGCCACCATCAAATCCCGCTGTCAGCAGTTTTCCTTTCAGCGGATCTTGCCGGGAGACATCTCTGTACGGCTCCGCTACGTAGCCGAGCAGGAGGGCATCCAGCTCACCCAGGAGGGAGCGGGCCTGCTGGCACGGCTGGCAGACGGCGGCCTGCGGGATGCGCTCTCTCTGCTGGACCAGTGTGCCGGCACCACTGGAACGGTGGACGAGGGGCGCATCCTGGACGCCCTGGGCCTGGCAGGGAATCTGGAATCGGCCCGGCTCATGGAGCGGATCGCGCTGCGGGACAGCCAGGGGGCCCTGGAGGACCTGGCACGGCTATACAGCGGCGGAAAGGATATTTCCACGGTGTTGGGGGAGCTCTCCGCCCTGGGCCGTGATCTCCTGATCCGAAAGACGGCGCCGCGTTCCGGCGGCGCGCTTCTCAGCGGAAACTGGGACGAGACGACCATGCGGGGACTCTCAGAGAGCTTTACCGCGCCCAGGTTGGTGTGGATGCTGACTGTGCTCCAGGGGGTCCTGGCCGATTTGCCCCGGAGCAGCAACCGCCGCACCGACGCCGAGCTTTGTCTGCTTCGGCTGTGCGATGAGCGGCTGGACGAGAGTGTTCAAGCCCTTTCTGCCCGGCTGGACCGGGTGGAGCAGCAGCTCTCAGCCGGGGCGCCCCTGCAAACGATGCAAAGTAATTTTACATTACAGAACTCTAGCGAAGAAGAGCAGAAAAAAGCGATAAATTCCAATAGCCAGAAAGCAGAAGTGCTTGTCAGTAAAAAAATGCCGGCGCAGCCTCAGACAGTGGCGGAACAACCAGTTTTGGCTGCCGCTTCGCCGCCGGCAGCGCCGGAAGCGCCCCAGCAAAGTGAGGCGGCCAAGCCGATGGCCGCTCCGACCCCGGACGGCAGCTTCTGGAAGGGACTTGTCCCGGCGCTGAAGGATAAGGTGCCCCGGAATGCCTGGTCTTTCCTGGGAAATGCAGGTATGGTCCAGGGGGTCCTGGAGGGCGGCGTCCTCACGCTGTGGGTGGACGATGAGCTGGTAAAGGGCGTGGTGAGCCGTCCGGCGGTGATGGAGACCATCCGCACCCTGGCTCAGGCCCGACTGGGCGGACCGGTGCGCATCCAGGCCAAGGTGGGGAAGGCGCCCGCAGGGGAGGCGGAGCCGGTGCACGACAAGCTGGATGACCTGTTGGCTATGGGCCAGCGATTTGACAATATTACCATCAAGGAGTGACCGATTATGGCAAAGGGATTTGGCAGCCGCGGTATGGGCGGCATGGGCGGCGGCATCAACATGAACATGATTAAGCAGGCCCAGAAGATGCAGCAGGACATGCAGAAGATGCAGGCCGAGCTGGAGACCAAGGAGTATACCGCTCAGGCGGGCGGCGGCGTGGTCTCTGCCACGGTGAGCGGCAAGCATGAGCTCAGGAGCATCACCATCGACCCGGAGGCCGTGGATCCCGACGATGTGGAGATGCTCCAAGACCTCATCGTGGCGGCGGTGAACGAGGCCATGCGTACCGCTTCCTCCGATGCGGCCTCCGCCATGGGGCAGATCACCGGGGGATTGGGATTGCCGTTCTGAACAGGAGAGGCGGGACCATGAGGCTCCCCGGCGTGGGGATGCGTACTGTGAAGACGGCGGTGGCCGTCATGCTCTCTTATCTGGTTTTTGTGCCCTTCGGCCTTCTCTATCGGGAGGAGTTGGGCGGTGTATTGGGGCAGATCGGCCCCATGTATGCCTGCATCGCCTGCGTGGTTTGCATGCAGAGCTCGCTGGGACAGACCATGCAGCAGGGGATCTCCCGGTTTATCGGGGTGGCTGTGGGCGGCATTTTGGGCGTCCTGGCCCTCTCTCTGGGGGAGGCTGCTCGGCATCCGCTGGTGAAGACCATTATTCTGGGCCTGGTCTGTGTGGCGGGGATCTGGTGCTGTCTGCTCATCAAGCGGCCCACCGCCTGCGGCATGGCCTGCATCGTACCCTGCGTGATCCTTATCAACGACATGGTGGGGGTGGAGCGGTATTACTACGCCGCCGCCCGGATCATTGAGACGGTGGTGGGGGTGGCCATTGCCTTCGGCGTCAATGCCGTTCTTCCCGACCATCGGTCGGAGGAAGAACGCGGCGGACCGGAAGGAGAGAACAGTGGGAAATAAAATGTGCCCGGACCAGTCGGTCCGGGCACATTTTTGTGTAAAAAGCGGTCATTTATCCTCCTCCGGGGTGCGAAACATGGACAGAAAGATGACGCCCAGCAGGGCGCAGCAGAGGAGGATGGCCCGTTCGGCCAGCAGATCGGTGGTCCAGACTCCCAGCGCGCCGCCCAGAAGGAAACAGAGGATGATCCCGTAATACTGGAGGCTGCGCTTGAGGGCGGCGGTGTCCCGGCTCCGGAGACCATGATAGAGGAGTTCGGTGCCGCTGCGCAGGTTGCCGGTACACATGGTGGTGGCCAGGGCGTTGCCCCGGATTTTTCGGAAGGTCTCCACCTGCATGGCGCAGACGAAGGAGACGGTCACATTGACGGCAGCGTCCCAAGGGCCCTGGGGCAGAAAGGCAGTAACCAGAAGGATCAGGGCCTCCAGGGCGACCACTGCCTGCCTCCAGTGGAGGGTGCGGGAAGTGTGGAGTCTGTCCCGGATCAGCTCGGCGGCCACGACGCCCAGGGCAAAGGCCAGGATGGGCGGCAGATAGCGGGGGAGGGCGGTCAGGTCCCCCTGGGCAAGGCGGATGGCCAGCAGTACCAGGTTCCCGGTCTGGGCATTGGAAAAGACCCCACCCCGGGTAAAGTAGGTGTAGGCGTCCAGAAACCCACCGCCCACCGTGAGCAGCGCGCCCAGGAAATAGGTCTCAGACATCTGGACGGCGGGACGCTTCACGGCTGGGGCCTCCCGGCGCTGCGCCCCAGCGGGGTGATCCCTGCATAGGTCTCCGGACAGACCTCCCAGATCTTGGCCTGGAGGGCTTTCAGGTCCTCGAATGCCTCGGGACGTTTCCGGGGGTCCCGGAGGAGGGCGGAGGGGTGGTACATGGCCATCATGTGGACCCCGGCTTTTTCCACCCACTGGCCGTGCTCACGGGTGATCTTGAAGTCCTCACGGATGAGCCGTATGGCGGCGATGCGGCCCAGACAGACAATGATCTTGGGTCGGATCAAAGCCACCTGGTTGCGGAGATAACCGATACATGCCTCAATTTCGGTGTTGAGGGGATCGCGGTTTTGGGGAGGACGGCACTTGACCATGTTGCCGATGAAGTAGCGGGAGCGGTCCAGGTCGATGATGGAGAGCATCTCGTCCAAAAATTGGCCGGCCCGCCCCACGAAGGGGCGGCCAGTGCGATCCTCCTGCTCGCCGGGGCCCTCGCCGATGAACATGACGTCGGCGGTGCGGAGCCCCTCGCCGAAGACCACATGATGGCGCGTCTCACAGAGGGAGCAGTTTCGGCAGCCGGTGCAGGCGGTCTCCAGATCGTTCCAGTTGAGCATGAGCATAACGCCTCTTTCCCAGATAAATTGCGTACCAGCAGTATAGTATAAAACTTCATGCGCCAAGAGCGCACCACGAAAACGGGCAAAGGCTTGTGGCGCATGAAGTTTATGCGCATATGGGCCGTCCCGGCCCATGCGCTTTGATTGCATGGCCGTGCCGCTGAAAGCGGCACATGGACAATTTTGCGATGCAATGCATAGCAAAAGACCGGCGATCAAAACCCATTTCGACAGAAAACACCATTTTATTTCGGGACAAAAAGTTTCCCTCCAGGTCGAATTCGACGGAGAGAGATCCATTCAGACCGCCGTGGGGCGGCAAACAGGGGACTGCGCTTTAGGGAGTTACGACGGGCTTTCCCTCTTTATCAAGCAACGGAGTGAATCCTGCCGCATTGCCGTTCCGGTGAAAGACATAGTTCACGCCGGTTTGTGTATCGACCCAAATCTCGATTACATCGATGGTGCCTTGCTGATAAATTTTCTGAAAGCGATTCATAGGTATCCCTCCTGAAAATGAAATCATTCGCATGCTTTTATGCGCTCATCATGTCAAAATCTATTTTATCATATTCTCTTGCTCCAATCAACACAGGATGGAATCGACAGAGACCTGCTCTGCCGGTTCGCCGGAGACAGGAGAAGGCAGAAAAGTGGGAGTTGACATTTTGATGGAAAGCGCATATACTACGTCCAACAAAGGCGATGAACGAGACCGTCCCCCGTGAGGGCCGCCAGAGAATCCGGGTCACCGACTGAGAGCCCGGTCCGGCAGGATGGGGAGACGCAACACTTGTGAGCCGGGGTTTCGAGCCTGCGACCGGCAGGGGAGGGGCCCACGTCTTCCCGCGTTAAGGGGAAAAAGGGGCCGTTTCCATAGAGAGACGGCAATCTTTGGGTGGTACCGCGGAGCATTCCGTCCCGAAGCTGTTGCAGACAGCTCCGGGACGTTTTTTTATCCTTCGACGGGTCCCGCCCACGAAAAAAGAAAGGACGTGAACGGTATGGAATTCATCAATGGGACCAGAATGTGCGGAGGGCCGGCATACAATGACCTCCTGGAGGGCGGACGGCGAAACCAGACCGTTCAAGTCTCCGGTATGGTCCATGTAAAGCGGCCTGTGGGCGGTGGTCTCACGTTTTTGAAGCTGCGGCTCCGGGACGGCCTGCTCCAGTGTGTGTGCAGCGGCCTGGACCTGGCGGGGGTCCCGGAGGAGTCTGCCGTGACGGTGTCCGGCGCTCTGCGGGAGGAGACTCGGGCCCCCGGCGGGGTGGAGCTTGCCGCCGAGTCGGTGGAGGTCCTCTCCCGGCCGGCGGAGCCCATGCCGGTGCCGGTGGCCAAGGCCAGGCTCAACGTCAACCTGGACACCGAGCTGGGCCTGCGGCCAGTCCTCTTGCGCCACCTGCGGGCGCGCAGCATTTTCCGTATCCAGGCCGGCCTGAGCCGGGCCTTTCGGGAGTATCTCCAAAAGGAGGGCTTCACCGAGGTCCACACCCCCAAGATCGTCCACGCTGGGGCGGAGGGCGGCCCCAACATTTTCCGGCTGGACTATTTTGGGCGAAAAGCCTTCCTGGCCCAGTCCCCCCAGTTCTACAAGCAGACCATGGTGGGCGCTTTTGAGCGGGTCTATGAGGTGGCCCCTGTCTTCCGGGCGGAGAAGCACGCCACTACCCGGCATCTCAACGAGTACACCTCCATGGACTTCGAGATGGGCTTTCTCCGGTCCTTCACCGACGTGATGGAAATGGAAACAGGCTTTCTCCGGTACGCCATGGACCTGCTGAGGCGGGAGTATGCCGGCGATGCGGCCCGGTTGGATATCGACATTCCGGAGGTAACGGAGATCCCTGCCATCCGCTTCGACGAGGCCAAGCGCCTGGCGGCGGAGAAGTACGGCTACCAGATCCGGGACCCCTATGACCTGGAGCCGGAGGAGGAGCACGCCATCGGGCGCTATGCCCGGGAGGAGTGGGGCAGCGACTTTGTCTTTGTCACCCACTACCCGGGGAGGAAGCGGCCCTTCTACGCCATGGACGACCCGGACGACCCCAGATACACCCTCTCCTTTGACCTCCTGTTCCGGGGGATGGAGGTCACCACCGGCGGACAGCGTATCCACGACTATGGACAACAGGTGGCCAAGCTGGAGAAGCTGGGTATGGACCCGGCGGAATTTGGGAGCTACCTTATGATCCACAGGCACGGCATGCCGCCCCACGGCGGCCTGGGCATCGGGCTGGAGCGGCTGACCATGCAGCTGTGCGGCCTGGACAACGTACGCTGTGCCAGTCTGTTTCCCCGGGACCTGAGCCGGCTGGAACCATGAGACGGAGGTTTTAGAATGAAAATTACAGAAGAGATGGTAGATTACATCTCCGCTCTGGCCCGACTGAAGCTGCCCCAGGCGGAGAAGACAAGAATGACCGGCGAGCTGGAACAGCTCCTGGCCTATATGGACGTACTGAATGGTCTGAACACCGAGGGCGTGGAGCCCATGAGCCACGTCTTCCCCTTGAAAAACGTGATGCGGCCCGACGAGGTGGAGCCCTCCGGGGACCGGGCGGAACTGCTGGCCAATTCACCGGTGACTGACGAAGCGGCCTTCCTGGTGCCCAGGACAGTGGAATAAGGGGGAGCGAAAATGGAACTTTTGGAATATACCGCCCTGGAGCTGGGCGGACTCATTCAAAAGGGGGAGGTCACGCCCACCCAGGCCGCCCGGGCCGCTCTGGACCGCGTGGCGGCGGAGCAGGACCGGAACAACGCCTTCATCATCTGCCTGGACGAGGAGCAGGTTCTGGCCCAGGCCAACCACGTGGAAAAACGCCTGGCGGCGGGGGAGAGGCTCTCCCCCCTGGCCGGGGTGCCCATGGCCCTCAAGGACAACATCTGCACCAAAGGGGTGCCCACCACCTGTGCCTCCCGGATCTTGGGGGACTTCACGCCACCCTACGACGCCACGGCGGCAGAACGGCTCAAGGCCGCCGGCGGGGTGCTGCTGGGCAAGCTGAACATGGACGAGTTTGCTATGGGTTCCACCTCGGAGACCTCTTACTACGGCCCCACCCGGAACCCCTGGGACCTGGACCGGGTCCCGGGCGGGTCCTCCGGCGGCAGCGCCGCCGCCGTGGCGGCAGGGGAGTGCTGGTATGCCGTTGGCTCAGATACCGGCGGCTCCATCCGTCAGCCCGCCTCTTACTGCGGCGTCACCGGGCTCAAGCCTACCTACGGCGCTGTGAGCCGGTATGGGCTGGTCGCCTACGCCTCCTCCCTGGACCAGATGGGGCCTCTGGCCCGGTCTGCCGCCGACTGTGCCGCCGTGCTGGAGCTGATGGCGGGGAAGGACCGCCGGGACGGCACCAGCTTGGACGCCGGCTGGGATGGTCTGACAGCAGGGCTCAACGGAGATCTGCGGGGACTGCGGGTGGGTCTGCCTGCCGATTGCTTCGGCGACGGCCTAGACGGGGAGGTACGGTCCGCCGTTCTCTCCGCTGCGGAAGTCCTCAAGGACCGGGGGGCCGTGGTGGAGACCTTTTCCTTCCCCATGATGAAGTATGTGGTGCCTGCCTATTATATCATTGCCGCCGCCGAGGCCAGTTCCAACCTGTCCCGGTTTGACGGCGTCAAGTACGGCTGGCGGGCCGAGGGCTATGAGGGCCTGACTGACCTCTACGAGGCGACCCGCACCCAGGGTTTCGGCGCCGAGGTCAAGCGGCGCATCCTGCTGGGGACCTTCGTCCTCTCCGCCGGCTACTACGACGCCTATTACAAAAAGGCGCTCCAGGTCAAGGCCCTCATCAAAGGAGCCTATGACAGGGCCTTTGAGTACTATGATCTGCTCCTCACCCCGGTGGCCCCCACCACCGCCCCCAGGCTGGGGGATAGCCTGGGGGACCCTCTCAGAATGTACCTCTCAGATATCTATACCGTTCCATTGAATTTGGCCGGACTGCCGGGGCTGTCCATGCCCTGCGGCTTTGACAGGAAGGGTCTACCCATCGGGGCCCAGCTCATCGGTCCCGCCCTGGGGGAGGCCAAGGTCCTGGGCGCCGCCCATGCCTTCCAACTGGACACCGATTATCACAGACAAAGCCCCACCGGAAAGGAGGCGTCGGTCCAATGATCTGGGAAACTGTCATCGGACTGGAGACCCACGTGGAGCTCTCCACCAAGACCAAGATCTTCTGTGCCTGCACCACCGAGTTCGGCGGCGCGCCCAACACCCACTGCTGCCCGGTGTGCATGGGCATGCCCGGCGCCCTGCCGGTGCTCAACGAGAAGGTGGTGGAGTATGCCGTGAAGGCCGGTCTGGCCCTGGGCTGCGACATCACCCGATCCAGCAAATTTGACCGGAAGAACTACTTCTACCCTGATCTGCCCAAAGCCTACCAGATTTCCCAGCTCTACCTGCCCATCGCCCGGAACGGAGCGGTGAGCATCTCTCTGGAGGGTGGCGGCTGCAAGACCATCCGCATTCACGAGCTCCACATGGAGGAGGATGCAGGAAAGCTGGTCCACGATCCCTGGCTCGACCAGACCCGGTGCGACTACAACCGCTGCGGCGTCCCCCTCATCGAGATCGTCACCGAGCCCGATTTCCGCTCGGGGGAGGAGGTCATCGCCTATCTGGAAAAGCTGCGCTCTGTCCTCCAGTACCTTGGGGTCTCCGACTGCAAGATGCAGGAGGGCTCCCTGCGCTGCGATGTGAACCTCTCCGTGCGCCCCGTGGGCTCCGCCGAGCTGGGCACCCGCACCGAGATGAAGAACCTCAACTCCTTCAAGGCCATCGCCCGCTCCATTGAGTATGAGGCCAAACGGCAGATCGAACTGCTGGAGGAGGGCGGACGGGTGGTCCAGGAGACCCGCCGCTGGGACGAGAACAAGGATGCCACCTTTGCCATGCGCTCCAAGGAGAACGCCCAGGACTACCGCTACTTTCCGGAGCCGGACCTTCTGCCCCTGGAGATCGGTGAGGACGACCTGGAGCGTCTTCGGAGGGAGCAGCCCGAGCTGGCCGAGGCCAGGATGGCCCGGTACCAGGCGGACTGGGGCCTGCCCGTCTATGATACCCAAATGCTCACCAGCCAGAAGGCCCTGGCGGAGTTCTTTGAAAGCGTGGTGGCCCTGGGCGCCCCGCCCAAGCAGGCCGCCAACTGGATCATGGGCGAGGTCCTGCGCCGGCTTTCCGCCGACGGCCTGGAGGCTGGGGACATGGCCCTCACCCCTGGAACGCTGGCCCGGCTCATTGAGTTGGTCCAGACGGGCACACTCAACCGGAACACCGCGGTCAGAGTCTTTGACGCCGTTTTTTCGGACGACGGCGACGTGGACGCCTATGTGAAGGCCCACGGCCTGGAGCAGGTCGCCGACGCCGGACTGGTGGGCGGGGCGGTGGAGCGGGTCCTGGCCGCCAACGCCAAGTCCGTCCAGGATTTCAGGGCCGGGAAGGAAAAGGCGTTCGGCTTCCTGGTGGGTCAGGTCATGCGGGAGCTCAAGGGCCAGGCGTCTCCCCAGGTGGTCCATCAGACCCTGCGGGAAAAACTGGAGCAGCTGTAAGAAGGGAAGCGCCCCTCCTCTTTGTATAGAGGAGGGGCGCTTCCTGTTCCCAAAATGTAAAAAGATCTTGACTTTTTGCAGAAACAGAGGTATCCTCTGAATGTAAAGAAAGTTAGACATTTTGGAGGTGTATCCCAATGAAAAAATGGTTGGAAAAGCTGGGCTTCCGAAAAATGGACGAGATGGAGCGGCTCATCGCCCTCAAAGCCCAGCGCAACACGCTCCTTTATATGGTGATCTTTCTGGTGCTCTGGAGCCTGCACAGCAGCCTGCGCACCATCCGGGAGCATGTGCCTTTGGACAACACGCCCAGCCTGCTCCTGACCACCGCTGTGCTGGTGCTCATTGGCTCCCAGTTTTACTATCGGCATAAGGCCCTTTCCGGCAGTGAGGAGGAAAAAGAACTGACCGGGGGATTTCTGCGTGTTTTCCTGCCTGCCCTTTTCCTTCTGGCGCTGCTTTTGACGATTGGGACCTGGCTGGTGCTGGGATGAAGAACTGTATCAAGGCCCTCCGCAAGGCCAGGGGCCTGCGGCAGGAGGATGTGGCGATGCTGTTGGGGGTGAGCCGCCAGACCATCATTGCCATGGAGAACGACAAGTATGATCCATCCTTGGCCCTGGCTATGCGCCTGGCCCGGCTGCTGGAGACCCCTGTGGAGGAGATCTTCCAGCTGGAGGAGGGTTAGGGGGAGGCGGGTCCTGCCCTTGCGATTCTTCCGGTTTCATGCTATGCTACCAGAAGGAACGATCTTAACTGGGGAAGGAGAGACAGATATGAGATACCTCCGTTCCATGTTTGTCCTGATACTGAGCATGCTCATGCTTCTGGGCGCGGGCATGCCGGCCGCCCTTGCTGCGGCGCAGACGCCGGGAGAATTGACCATCCTGTTCACCCACGACACCCATGACCACTTTCTGCCGGCTGACGACGAGGAGGGCGGGGAATACGGCGGCTATGTCCGGCTGGCCACGCTGCTGAAGGAGCAGCGGCAGGCCGGTGTCGAGCAGGGGAGGACTGTGATTACTCTGGACGGGGGCGACTTCTCCATGGGCTCCCTCTTCCAGACCATCTACGCCTCCGACGCCCCGGAGCTCCGGGCGCTGGGGGCCATGGGCTATGATGTGACCACCCTGGGCAACCATGAGTTCGACTACCGCCAGCAGGGGCTGACCGATATGCTCACAGCCGCCAAGGCCAGCGGTGACCCGTTGCCTGCCATCGTCCAGGCCAACTACACTGTGCCGCTGGACCAGTCAGCGGGGGCGGACCTGACGGCGGCCCTGGAGAACTATCCGGTGACCGACTATACCGTGTTGGAGCGGGACGGACTGCGGGTGGCGGTCTTCGGCGTGCTGGGGGAGGACGCAGACGACTGCGCGCCCATGTCGGGCATGGAGCTTGAGCCCGTTGCTGACGCCGCCAAACGGGTGGTTGTGGAGATCCGGGAGAAAGAGGACCCGGACTATATCATCTGCCTTTCCCATGGCGGGACCGATGCGTCTGGAAAGGGAGAGGATTACCGGCTGGCCAAGGAGGTGGACGGCATCGACGTCATCGTCTCCGGCCATACCCACACCACTCTGGACGAGCCGCTCCAGGTCAACGATACCCTCATCGTCTCCTGCGGGGCCTATACCCAGAACCTGGGTGTGCTGACCGTGTCCAAGGCAGATGGGAAAGTAAAGCTGGTAGACCATCAGCTTCTCCCTGTGGATGAGACTGTGGCCGAAGACCCGGCCATGAAAGCCCTGACCAGACGACTCCAGCGCACGGTGGATGAGACCTATCTCTCCGGCTATGGTCTCACCTTTGACCAGGTCCTGTGCGAAAATCCCCATGACTTTACGCCCATCGGCCAGTTTGGCGCCGTCCAGGAGGAGGACGCCCTGGGAAACCTCATCGCCGATTCCTACATTTACGCCGTGGAGCAGGCGGAGGGGGCAGACTATGTGCCGGTGGACTTTGCAGTGGTGGCCTCCGGGGTGGTCCGGGCCTCTCTGGCCAAGGGGGAGGTCACCGTCTCCGACGCCTTTGACGTGTCCTCCCTGGGCTCCGGCGCAGACGGTACGCCGGGCTATCCCCTGGTGGGGGTCTATATCACCGGACGGGAGCTCAAGGACGCCTTTGAGGTGGACGCCTCGGTGACGCCCCTCATGTCGGCGGCCCAGCTCTACGGCGGGGGTATGAAGTGGTCCTTCAATCCCCATCGCATGCTCTTTGACAAGGTGACCGACTGCGCCCAGGTCCTGCCCGACGGAACGGAGGTCCCCATTCAGGACGACAAGCTCTATCGGGTGGTCACCGGACTCTACTCCGGCCAGATGTTGGGGACGGTGAACGGAAAGAGCTTCGGCCTTCTGACCATCACCCCACGGGATGAGAAGGGGCAGCCCATCGAGGAGCTGGAGGCCCATATCATTCACAATCCCGACGGGACGGAGGTCAAGGAGTGGTATGCTCTGGCCTCCTACCTGCGGAGCATGGGCACCGTGGAGGCGCGCTATGCCGCCCCTGAGGGGCGGAAGACGGTCTCCCGGTCCTGGAATCCGGTGGAGCTGTTGCGCAGTCCCGGCTGGATCACCCTTGCCGCCCTGGGCGCTGCGGTCCTGGTGCTGGTCCTTGTGGTCCTGCTGCTGCGGCGCATCCTCCGGCCCGCCGGACGCCGCGGCGGTTATCGGGGCTACCGGGGCCGCCGGCGGTGGTAAGAGGGGCTAGAACGGCACTCTGACAGGTGTTTGACGGGGAATTTGCCGCGATGATACTTGAAAAAGTGCGCTCCAGGGTGTATCTTAGAATCAATATGATCGGGATATCCACTAAAAGTAGTTGACGGCGGCTGGCCGCAGGGCCCTTCCAGCCGCCCTGCCATTGGCCTCACATTCCTCCGGTCCCGCCGGCCGGAGGTGGGGAATATCAGCACACCATTCTCTGGCCGCTTCGGTTGTCTCCCATAAGGCGTGCCGGAAACGAAGTATGAAAGGAGCCGCGCTATGACCGCAGATGAAAAGAAACGCCTCATGGCCCTGGCCTGCCGGGTGCGCATGGGTGTCATTGAGGGGACCCATTCCGCCAAGGCTGGTCACCCCGGCGGCAGCCTGTCCGCTGCCGAGCTCTTCACCTACCTCTATTTTAAGGAGATGAAGGTGGACCCCGAGCATCCCCAGTGGGAAGCCCGGGACCGCTTTGTCCTCTCCAAGGGCCACACTGCTCCTGGCCTGTATGCCGCGCTGGCCCTCCGGGGCTTCTTCCCCTGGGAGGAGCTCAAGACCCTGCGCCACCTGGGCAGCCGTCTCCAGGGCCACCCCAATATGAATGAGACCCCCGGTGTGGATATGTCCACCGGCTCCCTGGGACAGGGGATCTCCGCCGCTGCCGGTATGGCTCTGGCCGCCAAGTATCAGGGCAAGTCCTGCCGGGTCTATACCCTGCTGGGCGACGGTGAGATCCAGGAGGGCGAGGTCTGGGAGGCCATGATGTTTGCCCACCACTACAAGCTGGACAACCTGTGTGTGGTCATCGACAACAATGGACTCCAGATCGACGGTAATGTTGCCGATGTGATGAGTCCCTATCCCATCCCCGAGAAGCTGCGGGCCTTCGGCTTTGCTGTGGCTGAGATCGACGGCCACGACTTTGACGCCATGGAGGCCGCCTTTACCCTGGCCCGGGAGACGAAGGGCGTCCCCTTCGCCATCGTGATGAAGACCGTCAAGGGCAAGGACGTCTCCTATATGGAGAACCAGGCCGGCTGGCACGGCAAGGCCCCCAACGACGAGGAATATGAGCAGGCCATGGCCGAGCTGAAGGCCCGGCTGGCGGAAGTGGAGGCGATGTAACATGGCCGATGTAAAGAAGATCGCCACCCGGGAAAGCTATGGCAGCGCCCTCAAGGAGCTGGGCGCGGTCCATGACGACCTGGTGGTCTTTGACGCCGACCTGGCCGGTGCCACCAAAACTGGGACCTTTCAGAAGACGTTTCCCGAGCGGCACTTTGACTGCGGCATCGCCGAGGGGAATATGATGGCCGCCGCCGCCGGCGCCGCCGCCATGGGACTGGTGCCCTTTGTGTCCAGCTTTGCCATGTTTGCCGCCGGTCGCGCCTTTGAGCAGGTGCGGAACTCCATTGGCTACCCCCATTTGAACGTGAAGATCGGCGCGACCCACGGCGGGCTCTCCGTGGGCGAGGACGGCGCCTCCCACCAGTGCTGTGAGGACTTTGCCGTTATGCGTTCCATCCCCGGCATGGTGGTCATGTCCCCCGCTGACGCAGTGGAGGCCCGTGCCATGGTCCAGGCCGCCTATGAGCACCAGGGACCGGTCTACATGCGCTTTGGACGCTCCGCCGTCCCCGTCATCCATGACGAGGACAGCTTCCACTTCCAAATTGGCAAGGGCGAAATTCTCCGGGAGGGCGCCGATGCCGCCATCCTGGCCAACGGCCTCATGGTGGCGGAAGCCCTGAACGCCGCCGAGCTGCTCTCCGCAGAGGGCATCTCTGTCCGCGTGGTCGATCTTGCCACGGTGAAGCCGCTGGATGAAGAGCTGGTGCTGGACTGTGCCCGGACCTGTGGACGGATCGTTACCTGCGAGGAGCACAGCGTCATCGGCGGACTGGGCGAGGCGGTGTGCGCCCTCCTCAGCGAGAAGCTGCCCACCCCCGTGCGCCGGGTGGGCGTGCAGGATGTCTTCGGCTGCTCCGGCCCCGCCGCCCAGGTGCTGGAGCACTATGGTCTCACCGCCCAGAACATCGCGCAGGCGGTGAAGGACCTGCGCTGAAGCACCGGCAGATAGAACAGAACGCAGAAAACAGACCGCCGTCCGGCACAGCCGGACGGCGGTCATTTGTCATGGTCTTGCGTTTAGTCCAGCTCCAGCAGGAACCGACCAACGTGGTCCATGGCCTGGGCGGCCTTTTTGATGGGGAACATCTGAAAGACATGCCACATGTCGGGCCAGATCTCCAGCTGGCAGGGAGTGCCGGCCTGGATCAGACGGTCCCGAAGCTGTACCGAGTCGGAGAGGAGGATCTCGTTGGTGCCGACCTGGATGAGTACAGGAGGGAACCGCCGCAGATCGCCGAAAAGAGGGGAGAGCTCCGGGACAGAGAAGTCCCGACCGGGCGCATAGACGCCCCGCACAGCCCGGATATAGTCCATGGTGAGCATGGGGTCATCCTCCTGATGCTCCTGGTAGGACTTCCCGCTGGCGGTCATATCTGTCCAGGGGGAGAGGAGGACCAGCCGGCGGGGGAGGATGCGGCCAGCATCCCGGAGCCGCATGGTGAGCACCAGGGCCAGATTGCCGCCGGCGGAATCACCCGCCACCACCACGTTCCGGGCGCCGTAACCCAGGTGCATGAGGTAGTCCCAGGCCCTCATGGCGTCCTCCAGGGGGGCGGGATAGGTGTGCTCCGGGGCCAGACGGTATTCAAACGCCAGCACCTCATAGCCGGTGACCCCGGCCAGCTTGGCGGCCAGAATGCGGGCATATCCCAGGTTTCCGCTGGTATATCCGCCGCCGTGACAGTATAAAATGACGTGGCGCTTGTCGTGCCCGCGCTCTGGCCGAACCCAGGCGGCGGGCATCCCCTGGAGGTCGAAGGGCTCCCAGCTCATGCCCAGCATGGGGGCCACCAGATGGCCCAGCAGCTCCTGACCCTTGCGCTGGCGCTCCAGATCCTCGGGGGCCATAGAGTCGGGTGAGGCGGCTGAGTGGATGGACTTGAGGGCGTTCATCACTGCATTGGCACGCTTTTGCTCGGCGGCCTGGCGGCTCTCGCGGGAGAGAGGAGAGAGACGTTTTCGGATCTTGTTTTTTTGTTCCATAGATGCTCCTGTCATCACTTCAGGTGTGGTGGTCCGTACGCCTTATCTTACAGGATATCGGCCTGGATTGCAAGGGCGGAGAACTTATAGTATAATGGGAATGAAATTCTGGCGCGGGGGGCACGGCGGCCCAGGCGCCAGCGGGAAAGGGGGGCGCTGCTGTGTCTGGGAAAAAGAAAAAGGAATGGTACCGTCTGGACAACGCTGCCATGATGTACTCCGCCATCCAGCGGGAGAATTATTCGGCAATCTACCGCTTCTCAGCCGTGATGACAGAGCTGGTGGACCCTCGGGCGCTCCAGCGGGCCATTGATCGGACCATGCCCCGCTTTCCGGGCTTTCGGGTCCACATCAAGCGGGGACTGTTCTGGTACTATTTTGAGCCGAACGACGCCCCCGGCCCCTTTGTGAAGGAGGACATGAGCAACCCCTGCCAGCCGGTGCGGTTCAAGGAGGACGACGGTTGGCTCATCCGTTTCTTCTACTACGGACACCGCATCTCTTTGGAGGTCTTTCATGCGCTGGCCGACGGGGCTGGGGCCCTGACCCTGTTTCGCACGCTGCTGGCGGTCTACCTCCGGGAACTGGGCCATCAGATCCCCAACACCGGAGGCGTGTTGGATGTGGATGCGCCGCCTGCGGCGGAGGAACAGGAGGACTCCTATTTTCGCTACGCCAAGTCCCGGGTGCGGCGGGGTATGGGGGAGGGCAAGGCGTACCAGAACACCGGGACACCGGAGCCGTTTTATACCCTCAACGTCACCATGGGGTTGGTTCCCCTGGACCGTCTCCGGACGGTGGCCAAGGGCTATGGCGCTTCGGTAACGGAGTATCTTTCGGCGGTGCTCATTGAGTCCATCCTGGCCAAGCAGCGCCGGGAGGGACGCCGCCGGGAACTGCCGGTGGCGCTGGCGGTGCCCATCAATCTGCGGCCCCATTTTCCCTCCCACACGTTGCGCAATTTTATTTTGACGGTCCGGCCTGTGATCGACCCGGAGCTGGGGGACTACACCTTCTCGGAGATCGTCTCCCAGGTCCACCACCACATGCGCCTGCACATCAATCGTCAGGAGATGCAGGCCGTCATCACACGGAATGTGATGCTTCAGAAGAACCGGCTGCTCCAGATCGTGCCGGCGCCGCTGAAAAATCTGGGCATGGCCCTGAGCTATAAGCTAGTGGGCTGCCGCCCCTATTCCACGACCTATACCAACCCCGGCGCCTTTACCGTGCCGCCGGAGATGGCCCCCCACATCCAGCGTATGGAGGTGGTCCTGGGCCAATCCTATAACGCCCGGAGCAACTGCGCCTCCATCAGCTACGGCAACACCATGGAGATCACTTTCGCCGGGACGGTGAAGGAGTCCGATGTGGAGCGGGACTTTTTCCGTCACCTGGTCCGGGACGGCATCCATGTAAATATCATCTCAAACCGGAATGGGCCGGCCCGGCCCGCCGGACCGCCTGAAAAGGAGGCGCTTTGATGTCATACTGTGTCAACTGCGGGGTGGAGCTGGACCCCACTGCAAGCAGCTGTCCCCTCTGCCAGACCCCGGTGGTCAACCCCAGGCAGCCGGTGGACACGGAGCTTCCGCCGCCATTCCCCAGCCGCCGGGCAGAGGTGCAGCCAGTCAACAAGCTGGAGCTGGCGCTGCTACTCACCGCCATGCTGGGTTCGGTGGCGGTGGTCTGCGGGCTGTTGAACCTCTTTTTCCTCCACGCTGACCGCCCCTGGTCCCTCTATGTCATCGGCGCGGCGGGGATGCTGTGGATCTGGCTGGTGCCGCCCCTTCTCTTCCGCAGCATGCCCCTGTGGGTCCGCCTGGGTCTGGATGCCTGCGCTGTGGGCGTGTATGTGTACCTCATTTCCATCGATCTCCACGGACTGCGCTGGTATCTGGGACTGGCCCTGCCCATCATCCTTACCGGCGGAGCCATTGTTGTGCTTTTGGGCTTCATCCTCAGTCGGGGCCGCTCCATCCTCACCAGTGTTACCCTCATCATCGGCGCCATCGGCCTTTTTGTCATGAGCATTGAGCTCTATGTAGACCGCTGGCTCCACCAGGACTATGCTCCCGGGTGGTCCCTGGTGGTGGGCGCCGTGTGCGTGGCCCTCATCATTCCTCTGGTCATCGTCCGCCGCCGTCCCGCGCTCCGGGATGAGGTCCGCCGTCGGTTCCATATGTGACGCCACCGGGGGAGCGCAAAGACCTGCATCAATGGGCGGGACAGGATTTATGGTTGCAATCCGGTTCCATTGGGCGTATGATTGGCACGTCGCATTTGAGACGACCAGAAAAATGGAGCATGCGGCAAACCGGATGTGCAGAAGGGAACTGACCATATGAACCGACCAAAGATCTACATTGACGGACAGGAGGGCACCACCGGCCTCCAGATCTATGAACGGCTGGGGGAGCGAGAGGACATTGAGCTTCTTCGCATCGAGCCTGACAAGCGAAAAGACTTGACGGAGCGAAAAAAGCTCCTCAATGAGGCCGACCTGGTCTTCCTCTGTCTGCCTGATGCCGCAGCCGTAGAGGCAGTGGGGCTCATTGAAAATGAGAAGACCAGGGTCATCGACGCCTCCACCGCCCATCGGACGGCGGAGGGGTGGACGTACGGCTTTCCGGAGCTGCTGGCCGGACAGCGCCAGCGCATCAAATTTGCCCGGCGGGTGGCCAATCCGGGCTGCCACGCCACTGGATTCCTGGCCGCCGCCGCCCCGTTGACTGCCATGGGCGTTCTGCCCAAAGAGGCCGCTGTCACCTGCTTCTCCCTCACCGGTTATTCCGGCGGCGGGAAGAAGATGATCGCCGACTACGAAAAGAGTGAGAAGGCGGAAGACCTGTACAGTCCCAGGATCTACGGCACCACGCTCCGGCATAAGCACTTGCCAGAGATGAAGACCTACGCCGGTCTCACCCAGCCGCCGGTTTTCTGTCCCGTGGTGGACGACTATGATAAGGGAATGGCCACCACCCTGATGCTGCCGGTCTCCCTGTTGTCCGGCCATCCCGCGGCGGAAGACGTCAGCGAGATGCTGGCCCGGTACTATGAGGGGGAGGCAGCAGTGAAGGTGCTGCCCTATCAGAAGGAGGCCGCCTTCCTGGCGGCCAACACCATGGCGGGGAAGGACAGCCTGGCGCTGGTGGTTTCCGGCCATGAGGAGCAGATCATCGTGACTGCCCTCTTCGACAATCTGGGCAAGGGGGCCTCCGGTGCGGCGGTCCAGAATATGAATCTGATGCTGGGCTTCCCTGAGACCACGGGGCTGAGCCTGTGATGACGAAGGAGTTGTGTGATATGAAGCAGGTCTCCGGCGGCGTGACCGCCCCAAAGGGCTTTACCGCCTCGGGCGTCCACTGCGGCGTAAAAAAGGGAAAGGGGGACGTCGATCAGCCCCCCATGGGCGAGATGCCGGAGGTGCCGGAGGGCAAGAGGGACCTGGCCCTCATCGTCTCCGAGCAGCCCTGCGCCGCAGCGGCGGTCTACACCATGAACCGGGTGAAGGCGGCCCCCCTGTATGTCACCATGGACCACCTGGAAAATGGCGAGGCCCAGGCCATCGTGGCAAACTCCGGCAACGCCAACGCCTGCGCCCCCAACAGCCGTGCGCACGCCGAGGAGATGTGCAGGCTGGCCGCCCAGGCCACCGGTCTGAATCCCGGCGACTTCGTGGTGGCCTCCACCGGCGTCATCGGCCAGGAGCTCAATATTGCCGCCATCCGGGCCGGGCTGCCCGCCTGTGCCGCCGCCCTCTCCAAGGATGGTTCTGACGCGGCGGCCAACGCCATCATGACCACCGACACGGTGAAAAAAGAGGCGGCGGTGACCTGTACCATTGGAGGGAAGACGGTGACCATCGGCGCCATCGCCAAGGGTTCCGGTATGATCCACCCCAATATGGGGACCATGCTGTGCTTCGTCACCACCGACTGCGCCATCACCCACGAGCTGCTCTCTGACGCCCTCCACGAGATCGTCCCCCGCACGTTCAACCGGGTGACGGTGGACGGGGATACCTCCACCAATGACATGTGCGTGGTGTTGGCCAACGGCATGGCGGAAAACCCCCTTATTGAGTGGAAGGACGACGGCTACACCCTCTTCTATCAGGCCCTTTACAGCGTCTTTGAGCAGATGGCCCGGTCTATCGCCGCCGATGGCGAGGGCGCCAGCAAACTCATCACCTGCACGGTCCGAAAGGCCCGCAGTGAGGAGACCGCCGAGCGTCTGGCCAAGGCGGTGGTGGGCTCCTCTCTGGTGAAGGCGGCCATGTTCGGCTCCGATGCCAACTGGGGACGGGTCCTCTGCGCCATGGGCTACTCCAAGGCCCCCTTCCGACCGGAGCATGTGGATGTGAAGTTCTCCTCCGCTGTGGGAGAGCTCCTGGTGTGCCGGCAGGGGGCCGGAGTGGACTTTGACGAGGAGACGGCCAAGCGCATCCTCAGCCAGGACGAGGTGGTCATCGACGTGGACCTCAGCGAGGGCGAGCATGAGGCCACCTGCTGGGGCTGCGATCTCACCTACGACTATGTGAAGATCAACGGGGACTACCGGACCTGACCCTGGTTGGTCGTCCCCATGGAGACAACGGAAAGGTCCGATCCCCACTCGCTGATGTTTGGGGCCTTCTGCAAGACCCGGGGGACGAGTCCGCACTACCATGCTGCTATGAGGTGAATACTATGGATTTTCAGACCATAAAAGCCCGGGATGACCAGTATGTGATGCATACCTACAATCGCTTCCCGGTGGACATTGACCACGGAAAAAACGCCACCCTCTGGAGCGCCGAGGGGAAGGAGTACATCGACTTCACCTCTGGCATCGGCGTCAATTCCATCGGCGTGGCCGATCCCAGGTGGGTGGACGCCGTGGCGGTGCAGGCGGCCAAGCTGGGCCACATGTCCAATCTCTTCTATACCCAGCCCTGCGGGGCTCTGGCTGAGCGGCTGTGCCGCCGGGCGGGGATGTCGGCGGCCTTTTTTGCCAATTCCGGCGCCGAGTCCAACGAGGGGCTCATCAAGCTGGCCAGGAAATACTCCTTTGACAAGTATGGGAAGGGGAGGGGGACCATCCTCACCCTGACCAACTCCTTCCATGGCCGGACGGTGACCACCCTGTCCGCCACCGGCCAGGACGTGTTCCACAACTATTTCTTTCCCTTTACCGATGGCTTCCGCTGCGCCGAACCCACCATGGACGGTATCGCCCAGGTCTCCGGCCATGACGTGTGCGCCGTGATGCTGGAGCTCATCCAGGGGGAGAGCGGCGTGTGGCCCCTGGAGCCATCCTTCGTCCACGATTTGGCCATTCTCTGCGCCGAGCGGGACTGGCTGCTGCTGGTGGACGAGGTCCAGACCGGCATCGGCCGGACCGGCACGCTGTTCTGCTATCAGCAGTACGGCATCCTGCCCGACGCCGTCTCCTTTGCCAAGGGGATCGCCGGCGGTCTGCCCTTCGGCGGCTTCCTGGTGGGGGAGAAGTGCAGGAACGTGCTGGGGCCCGGTACCCACGCCACCACCTTCGGGGGCAACCCCATCTGTGCCGCTGCCGCCCTGGCCACCCTGGACATCCTCAGCGAGGAGATGATGGGGGAGATCTCTGACAAGGGGAACTACCTGCGCAGCGCCATCGAGGCCATGGATCTGCCCTGCCTGGGCAAGACCCGGGGACGGGGACTGATGATCGGCGTGGAGGTGAGACCCGGCCAGACCAACCGGGAGATCGCAGGCCAGCTTATGGACAATGGACTGCTGGTGCTGACGGCGGGCCCCGCCCTGCGGCTGCTGCCGCCGCTGACCATCACCAGAGATGAAATGGACAAGGGGCTTGCCATCTTGAAGCAGACCTTTTCCTGAGGGGCTGGAATTTACCCGGACGGTCACCGACTGCAAGTTTCAGCTCTGCCGCAGGCAGAGGACCGTCAAACGGGACGGCAGACATATCTGCCGTCCCGTTTGACTTATATTTGCAACAGATAAAAAACGTGCCTGCGTGGTCACACGCAGGCACGTTTTTGCTTCTGTTTACGCGGTCAGGTCGCCAGATATTTCTTCACCAGCTCCTGGAGCAGCTCGTCCCGGTCCAGCTTGCGGATGAGGGAGCGGGCATTGTTGTAGTTGGTAATATAGGTGGGGTCCTCGGACAGAATGTAACCGACGATCTGGTTGATGGGGTTGTACCCTTTTTCCTGGAGGGCATTGTAGACGGCGGTCAAAATGGCCTTGATCTCCTCATCCCGGTCCTCATTGAGGTTGAATTTGCGCGTAAAATCGATCTCCATGTCGGAAACACCTCCCGTTTGGTACGATTTTGGACAGGCACACAAAATATAGTATGCACCATCCAGCAGAGATGCTCTTATTGTACTCGAAATGTGCTCAGGTGTAAAGGGGGTGGGGATGAAAATTTATGAAGATTTAAGGTCTTGGCGTTTTAGAGGGCATTCCCGCAAATGCAGAGCATTTGCGGGGACCCATGAGGCAAGTCAACTGCTCAGCGCAGAACAGCGCCCAGCTCCTTCTCCAAGGTCTCCAGAATGCTCTTTACATCCTGGTCAGCCTCCTCGGCGGTGAGAGAGCGGTCATCGGCCCGGAGGACCAGGTTGAAGGCCACAGACTTCTTGCCCTCGGCCACGCCCTTGCCGCGGTAGATATCGAAGAGGGAGACGTCCTTCAGCAGGCCCTTGGCCCCCTTGCGGATGGACTCCTCCAACTGGCCCACGGTGACCTTCTCCTCGCACACCACGGCGATATCCCGGGTGACGGCGGGGAACTTGGGCAGGGGGACATACTCCGGGTCGGGACCCTTGGCCAGAGCCAGCTCGTCCAGGCTGAGCTCGGCGCAGTAAAATTCGGCGTCCACGCCGTAGTTCTGGGCCACCAGGGGGTGGACCTGGCCGAACACGCCGATGCAGTCGCTGCCGGCCCACACCGCGGCGCAGCGGCCAGGGTGGTAGGAGGGATTGTCCGTGCAGGGCTCGAAGCGGACGTCCGCCGCCCGCAGGTCCTTGAGAATGGCCTCGATGACGCCCTTCATGGCGTAGAAGTCCATGTCGCTGCCGTAAGCGCCCAGGGTGAGGACCTTGGACTCGTTGGCCAGGCCGTCCTCTCCGCCGGGGAGATAGATCCGGCCCACCTCGTAGAGCTTCACGTTCTGGTTGCGGTAGTTGTAGTTGCGGGTGAGGATCTCCAGCATGGAGGGGAGGGTGGTGGTGCGCATGATGGAGGTGTCCTCCCCCAGGGGGTTGAGGATCTTGAAGCTCTTGCGGGCAAAGTAGTCCTGGGGCCAGCGGATCTTGTCGTAGGCGGTGGGGGAGATGAAGGAGTAGGTGATGATCTCGTCATGGCCCATGGCCCGGCACATGGAGTCCAGCTGGCGCTCCAGCTTCTCCTCCTCGGAGTAGCCGCCCAGGGTGGTCTGTCCCCGCATGAGGGTGGTGGGGATGTTGTTGTAGCCGTGGAAACGGGCCACTTCCTCCGCCAGATCGGCCATGCCGATCACATCGCCGCGCCAGGAGGGGACGGTGACCTGGTCGCCCTCCACGGTGAAGTCCAGCTTTTTCAGGATGCGGACCATCTCGTCGGCGGCGATGTCGGTGCCCAGCAGGCCGTTGATGCGGTTGGGTTCCAGCTTAAGGACCCTGGGCTGGGGCACATAATTGAGGATGTCGATGACGCCGGGCAGGACCTGACCGGCGCCCAGCAGCTCCACCAGCTCGCAGGCGCGGTCCACGGCGGGGAGCGTGTTCATGGGGTCCAGGCCCTTTTCAAACTTGGCGCTGGCCTCGGTGCGCATGCCCAGGGCCAGAGCACCCTTGCGGATGCAGGTGCCGTCAAAGCAGGCGGACTCAAAGACCACGTCGGCGGTGTCGGAGACGATCTCGGAGTTTTCGCCGCCCATGATGCCGGCCAGACCCACGGCCCGGTGCTCGTCGGCGATGACCAGATGGTTGGCGCTGAGCGTATGCTCCTTGCCGTCCAGCGTGGTGAGCTTCTCGCCCTCCTCCGCCCGGCGGACAATGATCTTTCCGCCCTTTACATAGCGGTAGTCAAAGGCGTGCATGGGCTGGCCGTATTCCAGCATGACATAGTTGGTGATGTCCACGATGTTGTTGATGGGGCGCACCCCCATGGCCCGCAGCCGCTCCCGCATCCACTTGGGGGAGGGGCCGATCTTCACGTTCCGGACCATCCGGGCGGTGTACCGGGGGCACAGGTCGGCGGCGGGGGTCTCCACATCCAGCAGCTCCACCAGGGAGCCCTCGCCCTCGGCGCTCACCACCGGCTGGTGGAGGGAGAGGGGGGCGTCATAGGTGGCGGCCACCTCTCGGGCCAGACCGATGACGGACAGACAGTCGGGGCGGTTGGGGGTGATCTCGAACTCCACCACATGGTCGTCCAGGCCAATGACGGGCTTGATGTCGTCGCCGGGCTGGCAGTCCTCGTGGAGGATGAAGATGCCGTCGGGGATGCAGTGGGGGAACTCCTTCTGCTCGGCGTGTAGGTCAGAGAGGGTGCAGATGGCGTTTGTTTTGGTGTTGTAGGCCACCAGATCGCCGGCGTGGAGATTGGGACAGGTGGTGGAGACGGCGGCGGAGCCGTCGCCGGTATCCAGAGCCACCTCATAGGTGGAGTAGCCGGTGGCCGTGACCGCAGTCACCTTGGCACAGACCACGGGTCCATAGACCTTGTCTCCGGGCTGGATATCGGCAGAAATGGAGGGCTTGTCCTTGTCCAGGGGTTTGTAGTCCCCCAGGATGGCGGCGGGGACGATCTCGGCGTAGGGGAAGTCCCGGGTGTCCAGGCCCAGCTCGGAGAGACCGCAGAACATGCCGTTGGAGACCACGCCGCGGAGCTTGCCCTTGGTGATCTTCACGCCGCCGGGCAGGGTGGATTTGTGGAGGGCCACCGGCATCAGGTCGCCGGGATGGATGTTCCAGGCGCCGGTGACGATCTGGATGGGCTCGTCCTGGGCCACGTCCACCTGGCAGACCCACATGTGGTCGGAATCGGGATGACGCTCCATGGACAGCAGGCGGCCTACCACCACGTTGGAGATCTCCTCGCCCAGGTCGTGGGTCAGCTCCACCTTGGAGCCGGAGAGGGTCATGGCTTCGGCAAAGTCTTTATCATTGGCCTCCGCAGTGACAAACTCGCGGAGCCATTTGCGAGATAGATTCATATTATAAAACTCCCTTACATCAGGCTTTGTGGGGGCGCATATCCTGCGCCCTGAGGTTTTGAGACCGACGCCTCAGAATTGCTCCAGGAAACGCACGTCGTTTTCAAAGATAAGCCGCAGGTCGGCGATTTTGAAGCGGCGCATGGCGGTGCGCTCCAGACCGATGCCGAAGGCCCAGCCGGAGTAGACATTGGTGTCGATGCCGGCCATCTCCAGCACACGGGGGTGGATCATCCCGGCGCCCAGCAGCTCGATCCAGCCCTCGCCCTTGCAGGTGGGGCAGCCCACGCCGCCGCACTTGTGGCATTGGACGTCCATCTCGCAGGAGGGCTCGGTGAAGGGGAAGTGGTGGGGGCGGAAGCGGGTCTTGGTCCCCTTGCCGTAGAGCTTCTCCACCACGGTGTTGAGGGTGCCCTTCAGGTCGGCCATGGTGACACCCTTGTCAATGACCATGCCCTCCACCTGATGGAACATGGGGGAGTGGGTGGCGTCCACCTCGTCCTTGCGGTAGACCCGGCCGGGGGCGATGATGCGGATGGGCAGCTCCATGGTGTCCATGGCCCGGACCTGCATGGGGGAGGTCTGGGAGCGGAGCATCACACGGGAGTCCTCATCAAAGTAGAAGGTATCGCTCCAATCCCGGGAGGGGTGCCCCTCCTCTGCGTTGAGCCGGTCAAAGTTGAGCTCGGCCAGCTCCACCTCGGGGCCGTCCAGCACAGTAAAGCCCATGCCGATGAAGATCTCCTTGATCTCGTCCAGGGCGATATACATGGGGTGGCGGTGGCCTTCCCGGTAGGGCGTTCCGGGGATGGTCACGTCCAGGGCCTCGGCGGCCAGACGGTCCTCCAGGGCCTTGGTCTTCAGCTCGCTGCCCCGGCGCTCCAGGGCCTCCTCCAGGGCGGAGCGGACCTCGTTGGCCAGCTGACCCATGGCGGGGCGCTCCTCGGCGGTGAGCTTGCCCATCTGCTTCAATACGGCGGTGAGTTCGCCCTTCTTGCCCAGGTACTGGACACGAAGCGCGTCCAGGGCGGCGGAATCGTTGGCGGCGTCGAAGGCAGCCAGGGCCGTCGCACGGATGTTTGCTAACTGTTCTTTCATGATGATAACTCCTTTTTACCCCTCCGGCAGATAGCAGGCGGGGCTGTTTGTGGTATTGATGTTATAGCGGGGCAGCGCATAAAAGCCCTCGCTGAGCGAAGCCGGCACCACCTGGGTGGTTACGGTGACGGAAAAGTGTGTGCGGAGAAATTCATCTGCCCAGGGCTCGGTTTTTCCGTGTGGGTAGGCAAAGAAGAGGACCTCCTGTCCCAATTCCTTTTGTATGGTATCTACGCTCTGCTGGAGGCCTGGAAGGACCCGGCTGTTATAATCCTCCTGCGTCTCTCCCGGGCGGCGCTGAATGCCGTAGGTGTGATACGTCTCATCATAGCGGTGAAGGTCAAAGGTGTGAGACCCAAACTCCACCAAACCGGAGTCGACCATCTCTCTGCACATATCCCAGGAGAGAAAGCCGGGGTCCCCGCTTTCCTGGCCGGATACGATGAGGGAGATGACCGCCTTGGCCTCCAGCTCCTGGAGTATGGGGAATGCAGTATGGTAGCAGCTGGCGTAACCGTCGTCAATGGTGACCATTATGCCTTTGTCCGGGAGCGTCGCTCCATAGACCAGATCCTGCGGCAGGAGAAAGGTGTAGCCATTGTCACGGAGCCATTGGAGATCAGAACGGAATCGCTCTGCCGTCGTGGTCACATCGTTGCAGGATTCGGGGTTTTCCACGAAGTGATGATACATGAGAATGTAGATCGAGCCAGAATGTGAATTATAGGAAAATTTAGGCGAATTTACCACGGGGGGAGGGTAGACACTTCGAGTTCCGGCTCTGCGGATGACTGGGAGGGAAGCGGGGACTGGGCGGTGGGGAGCTGATGGGTACAGCCGCCGCAGAGAAGCCCGAGGGTGAGAAAGAGAGAACAGCCGGCCCGAATGGGGGTGTCCATCAAACGCATCACAGAAACCTCCTTTTTCATTGTTATGATAAACAAAAAAGCCCTCCGTCCCAACACTCTGGGACGAAAGGCAAACCTTCCGCGGTACCACCCGCAATTCCCGCGCACAGGCGCGGGCACTCTCGGCCCCGATAACGTGGGGCCACGCCGTCCCTGTCTCCAGGGCCGCTCCGGGGCGAACCAAGCGCGGCGTCCGCAGTCTGGCTTTCAGCCGGTGACCAGACCTCTCTTGGCGGCGAGTACGCACTATTTTCCCCTTCTACACATTTACAAATGTACTTTATATCACATCAGAGAGAAAAATGCAAGATAAAATTGACGGGAGAGCATCCAAGGACTATAATGGGGGGCAGTTCAGCACCCAAAAGAAGGTGGTGGAGGTATGAAGCAGGATCGGCGGACGCTGCTGCTCTACGAGCCCAACCTGTATAAGGCGTTCCTCACGCTGGCGCTGCCAGTCTTCGGGGCCAATTTCATGAAGGCGTTCAATGAGCTGGTGGATACCTTTTTTATCGGCCAGACCGCCAACTCTGTGGCGGCCCAGGCGGGGGTCTCCCTCTCCTGGCCCCTCATCAATATTTTTGCCTCTTTTCAGGTAGGCTTTGGTGTGGCCGGTGTGGCGGTGGTGAGCCAGCTGCTGGGAGCGGGGCGTAAGGAGGAGGCCAGGGAAAACGCCGGTGTCCTTCTGATGGTGGCGGTCCTTTTCGGCGTGGTACTCAATGTGCTCCTCTACCTGAGCGCGCCATGGGTCATGGCGATCACCGGCGCGTCCGGCGATGTCCTGCATTGCAGCGTCTCCTATCTGCGGGTGCGCTCCTTTGAGCTGGTATTTACCTTTGTTTTTGCAGCGTTTCAGGCGGTGCGCCAGGCACAGGGGGATACGGTGACGCCGGTGACACTTTCGGTGAGCGCCGTGGTGCTCAATATCGTGCTTACCGCTGTTTTTGTCCAGGGTATGGGATTGGGGGTCTTCGGCGCTGGTCTGGCCACGGTGCTGGGCAATGTAGCGGTGGCGCCGGTGTGCCTGTATCTTCTCTTTGCCAGGCGGCAGCCGCTCTGCCTGGAGCTGGGACGCATCACCCTGTCGTGGCCCATCCTCTGCCGCCTGACCAGAATTGCCGCTCCGGCAGCCTTCAGCCAGGCGCTGAGCTCTCTGGGCTTTCTGGTACTCCAAGCGGTTATCCTCAGCTACGGCGAGGCAGTGACGGCAGCCTTCAGCATCGGCAATAAGATCTCCAATATCCTGCTCATGCCAGTACTGGCGCTGGGGTCGGTGCTGGCGGCCTATGTGGGACAGAACATCGGCGCCGGCAACGGTGACCGGGCCAGGCAGGCATATCGGGTGAGTCGGAACATCGGCCTGGCCATCGCTGTGGCGGGCAGCTTGCTCCTGCTGCCCTTCCGAGAGGAGCTGGTGGCCCTCCTCAGCAATGACAGCGCCACCCAAACTGCTGCGGTGGAGTATATGTTCTGGGTCCTCCTGACCCAGCCGCTCATGTCTCTGTTTCAGAACTATCTGGGGGTGTTCAACGGGTCTGGAAGGACCATCTATGCCTTCTGGATGTCTACCGCGCGGCTGTGGCTGGTCCGCCTGCCGCTCATTACGCTCTTCAAACAGTTCACCGAGGTGGGCAGCGCCGGCGTCTGGTATGCCATGGTGCTGAGCAACTTTATCATCCTGTTCCTGGGCGCTTTTCTGTACCGCAGGGTAGACTTTACCCCCCTCCGTATGGAGATAGAGGGGCAGGGACAGCAAACGATTTAGGAGGAATGGACCCATGAAGATCGCCACTGCGGAACAAATGCGGGCCCTGGACCGGGCTGCCATCCAGGACCGGGGCATTCCGTCCCTTCTCTTGATGGAGCGCGCGGCCTCGGCGGTGGCAGAACGCTGTCTGGAGCGGCTGGAGGAGACCGGGCGTGGGAGGGCGGCTATCTTCTGCGGCGCCGGAAACAACGGAGGCGACGGTGTAGCCGCCGCCCGGCTGTTGCTGGAGGCGGGCGTGGAGATCCGTTGCTTTCTGGTGGGCCGCCGGGAGAAGATGACGCCCGACTGCCGGGAGATGGAACGTCGTTTGGAGGCAGTGGGTGGAAAGCTAGAAGACTTTACAGTAGATCCGGACTTTGCTGCCTGGTGTCTGGACTGCGATCTGATGGTGGACGCCCTTTTTGGCATCGGGCTCAACACCGAGCTGCGGGGAGACGCCTATACCGCCGTGCAGATGATGAATACCTGTTCCGTCCCTGTGGTCGCGGTGGACATCGCCAGCGGCGTAGAGGCCGACACTGGTCGAGTCCTGGGCTGTGCGGTGGAGGCGGAGGAGACCGTGACCTTTACCCTGCCCAAGGCGGGCCATCTGCTGGGGGAGGGGGGCGTCCTGTCTGGACGGCTCACTGTGGCCGACATCGGCATTCCAGCAGACCTGGTGCGCAGGGTGGAAAGCGATCTCCACGCCGTGTTCCCATGGGAGCTCCATCTGCCCCGGCGTCCCAGGGATTCCCACAAGGGGAACTATGGTAAAGTATATATCCTTGCTGGCAGTGTGGGGTACAGCGGCGCTCCGGTGCTGGCCGCCCGGGCGGCGGTGCGGACGGGCTCCGGTCTGGTCACACTGGGGGTCCCGGCTCCGGTGTGGCCCGTGGCGGCTCAGAAGCTGGATGAGGCCATGCCACACCCCCTTCCGTCCTCTAAGGACGGCATGCTCTCTCTGGAGGCGGCGGAGGAGGTCCTGCGGCGGCTGGAGCTCTGCGGGGTCTGCCTGGTCGGCCCGGGACTGGGGCGGAGCAACAGCGTAAGCTCGGTGGTTAGGCATGTGCTGCGCACAGCCCATCTCCCCATGGTGGTGGACGCCGACGGCATAAATGCCCTGGCCGGGCATATAGATGGACTGGACGCCCGCCGTGGCGCGTGTACGGTGCTCACGCCTCACGACGGAGAATTTGCCCGGCTGGGCGGGGACCTCTCCGCCGGGGACCGGCTCTTGGCCGCACGGACCTTTGCCGCTGAACACGGATGCGTGCTGGTGCTCAAGGGTCACCGGACCATCACGGCTTTCCCGGACGGTGATGCCTATGTGAACACCACCGGAAATCCCGGCATGGCCAAGGGAGGGAGCGGCGATGTTCTCAGCGGAATCATCCTCTCTCTGTTAGGCCAGGGACTCCCACCCCGGACGGCGGTTCCGATGGCGGTCTGCCTGCACGGCATGGCGGGGGACCGGTGCGCCGAGACCCTTGGAGAATACGGCATGACCCCGGGGGATATGATCGACTGCCTTCCCGCTGTGCTCAAGGAGATCGCCGGGCAGCAGAGCTGAGCACCGAAAATCAGAACAGGAGGCGGAGCTGTGCGCAGAACGGCATCCGCACTGATGATGACCCTGTGTCTTCTGCTCTCCGGCTGCGGTGGGGGGAGCATGGACAAGGCAGATCAGCTGACCCTGGATCTCCGGGGCGAGTATCTCGGTCTGGAGCGGGTGACGGCCCAGATGGAGGTGGAGGCGGACTATGGTCGCCGTGTATACGACTATACCATCGCGCTGGACTGGCAGAGGGAGGGCGAAACGACCCTTTCCGTGACAGAGCCGGAGGAACTGGCGGGGATCACCGCCCGAATTGCCGAGGGGAAGACCTTTTTGGAGTTTGACGGCGTGAGCCTGGAGACGGGGCCATTGGATGAGAGTGGGCTTTCCCCTCTGAGCGCCGCCCCTGAGCTGCTCCGTGCGGCGGCAGAGGGCTTTATTGCCGAGAGCGGCTTTGACATTCTGGGCGAGCAGGAGTGTCTGCGGCTTCTCTGCCGGGACCCGGAGGGGGAGCCGGGGGTGGGGACAGAGCACACCCTCTGGTTTGATCCTTCAACCGGAAATTTGCTGCGGGGAGAGATCAGCGTAGATGGACAGAGGGTCATTACCTGCGAGGTCAGATCCTTTGTCAAAGAAAAAGCGGGGGAGAGGCAGCCCCAAAATGAAGGAGAGACATAGACCATGGAGGGTGCACAAAAGAGGACCTGGGCGGAGGTCGACCTGGGGCGGCTGGCGCGAAATTACCACGCCCTGCGGGACCTGACTGAGCCGGACTGTAAATTCCTGGGCGTGGTGAAGGCCAATGCCTATGGTCACGGAGCGGTGCCGGTGGCCAGGAAGCTGGAGGAGCTGGGAGCGGACTATCTGGCGGTGGCCTGCCTGGACGAGGCAGTGGAGCTCCGCACGGCGGGGATCGGCCTTCCGCTCCTGATCCTCGGCGTGACGCCGGTGGAGTACGCGGACGTTCTGATGGAGTATGAGATCACCCAGACGGTGGGGGATCTGGAGACGGCACAGGCCCTCTCCGCCGCGGGTACAGCGGCGGGCCAAAGGGTCAGGGTCCACCTCAAGGTGGATACCGGGATGTCCCGGCTGGGCTTTTTGTGGAGCCAGGGGGCGGAGGAGGACATCCGCCGCGTGTACGCCCTGCCCGGCCTGGACTGTGAGGGTATCTTCACCCACTTTGCCGATGCGGATGGGGACGAGGCGTATACCATGGCGCAGTTCACCCGGTTCCTGGACCTGCTGGACGCCTTGAAGGAGGAGGGTGTGACCTTCCCAATTCGCCATTGCGCCGCGAGCGCCGCTGTGTTAAACTATCCGTGTACCCATTTGGATATGATCCGGCCTGGGATCGCCCTCTACGGACACTATCCCGCCCCCGGTATGGAGCACACCTGTCCTCTGGAGCCGGTGATGACGCTGAAGACCCGTGTGGCGGCGGTGCGGACCCTGCCTGCCGGTACGCCGGTAAGCTACGGCTGCACCCATGTTCTGGGGCGGGACAGCCGGTTGGCTGTGTTGCCCGTGGGCTACGCGGATGGCTACTTCCGGCTGTTTTCCGATCAGCTGGCGGTGGAGGTCCGGGGAGGGAAGGCCCCCTTGGTGGGCCGTGTATGTATGGACATGTGCATGGCCGATGTCACGGATCTGATGGAGGTTCAGCCCGGCGATGAGACGACCCTCTACGGCAACAATGTGCCGGTGGAGGTCGGCGCTGCGCTGGCGGGCACCATTCCATACGAGCTCCTCTGCGACGTCTCCCCCCGGGTGCCCCGGCTCTACCGGGAGAGCTGAACGCAGCTCCTCTGTTTGGCATATGCTGAAGGGGGAGGATCCGCCGGGCAGGCGGCGGGATGGCCCGCCGCGCCCCGATTTTAGAGACCTGGCGTATAATTCCCGCCGCCCCGTGGGAGAATCATAGTGTCGGCGTTACATAGGGCTTTGGCCTTGGTGACGCTGGGCACTATCTTCCAGCGGAGTGTGAGCATACGTGGACAACAGCGTGAAACGCGGCGATATTTTTTATGCCGATTTGAGCCCCGTGGTGGGAAGTGAGCAGGGCGGCGTCCGCCCGGTGCTGATTATTCAGAATGACACCGGGAACCGGCACAGCCCTACGGTCATTGCAGCCGCCATCACATCCCAGACAGGGAAGGCCAAGCTCCCCACACACATTGAACTGGCCGCCATGAGCTATGGTCTGCCCAAGGATTCGGTGATTCTCCTGGAGCAGATCCGGACCCTGGACAAACGGCGGCTGCGGGAACGGATGGGCCGCCTGGACGAAAAACTGATGCACCGGGTGGATTCTGCCATCGCCGTCAGCTTTGGCCTGCATCCGGAAGAACTGGTATAAGGGGAGTGGCCGGCCATCGGTCCGGCCGCCTCCCTCCTTTGTAAATTGGAGGTTACATATGAAGAATCGTCCCCAAACGGTCCTCACCGCCGTCCTCTCTGTGGGCGCCCTGGCTCTGCTGCTGGGCGCTGCGGCTGGCGGTCAGACCGACCCTCTGGTCACGATGAGCTATCTCAATGATGTGAACGCCCCTGCCATCCTGAAACAGGTGGAATCCAAGCTGGACAGCCGGGAGCAGGCCCTGGTGGACAAGCTGGGTGGGGTTGCGGATGCCTATGTCCAGGAGGTGGAGGCGCTCTTGGGTTCCTCCGGCGGGACGAATACTTCCACGTCGGCCTTTTCTGTGGTGACCGTAAAGGCGGGGCAGCAGCTTCTGGGCGCTACCGGCTGTGAGCTGCTGCTGCGGGGCGGCTCTGCCGTCTGTGTGGCAGACTCCGCCCCCGGACTGGTGGACTCCACGGACGGCTCCACGCTGGTCTCCGGCGGCGCCCTCCAGCTCAATCACCTTTACCTGATTACCGCCGATGGCCGTGGGCTCCAGGCCGCTGCGGACGCCACGGTGATGGTCCGGGGCAGCTACACCATCTCTTAAAAGCAAACAAAGCGGGAAATGAGAGACCCTCCGCGTCGAAGCGCGGAGGGTCTCTTTGCCTCTGTGTGCTAATCCCGCCCGGAGCCGCCGGGGGGCGGGATGCTGCCGGCGTGGCCGGCGGGGTGGTCGATGTCCTCTCCCATGGTGACAGCGGAACGAATGGCGCTTTTGCCGTACTTGCTTCGGATGCCGTCCACCGTCCGCTCCAACTGCTCCCTCCGTTCCCGACGCGGGGGTGCGTCAGCGGCAAAGAGGTCCAGCTGTTCCCCGGATTCCCCTTCGGGGATCAGATTCTGTCCCGTGATGGTGAGGGCGCGGATGGGGGCGCTGCCGCTCCAAGAGGACTGGATAAGGCTCAGAGCCGCCCGGCCAATGTCCTGAGCGGTACAGGATGGGACCTCCAGACGGGTCTGGCGGCAGATGTCCTTGAAATTTGGGTCCCGTATGGTGACCTGAACGGTGGCGCACCGCATGGCATGCTTCCGCAGTCGGGCGGCTACGCTGTCGGCGAGGAGGGCCACTCCGGTGTGGACGTCCTGCCAGCCCACCAGGTTCCGCCGGAAGGTAATGCCGTTGCCCACCGATTTGGGCGGCGGAGTCTCCCCAGCGCGGGTCACCGGGCTGTGCTCCAGGCCGGCGGCGTACTCATAGAGCTGTCCGCCCTGCTTGCCCAGCAGCCGCTCCAGGCCCTCCCGCCCAAAGGCGGCCAGATCCCCGATGGTGTGGACGCCGTACTGACTGAGTACTCTGGCCGAGGCCCGGCCCACGAAAAGAAGATCAGTCACCGGCAGAGGCCACACCCGTTCCGGCACGTCGGCCCGGGTGATGACCGTGGTAGCGTCCGGCTTTTTCAGGTCGCTGCCCAGCTTGGCGAAGACCTTGTTAAAGGAGACCCCTACGCTGATGGTAAGGCCGGTCTCCTCCCGCACCGTCCTGCGGATCTGGTCGGCGATGGCTCTGCCGTCTCCTCCGAAGAGGTGCATGGAGCCGGTAATGTCCAGCCAGCTCTCGTCGATGCCGAAGGGCTCCACCAGATCGGTATACCGCTCGTAGATGGCGTTGACCCGCTTGGACCAGAGCCGGTACTGGTCGTGATGGGCGGGGAGGAGGACGAGGTCGGGGCATTTCCGCCGGGCCTGCCAGATGGTCTCCGCCGTTCTGACCTGGAATTTCTTGGCGACTTCATTTTTGGCCAGGATAATGCCATGTCGGCTCTCCGGGTCGCCGCACACCGCTACCGGTCTGTCTTTCAGCTCCGGCTTGTCCCGCAACTCCACCGAGGCATAAAAGCCGTTGAGGTCGCAGTGTAGAATGGTCCGGTCCATGTCCCCACCCCCTTTGTTCCAGTGTATCACAGGAAATCCAGTTAGTCAAACACCTGTTCGATGGAATCCTTACCCATCCCATTGGAGAAGGGCGGCCACCCGGTCCAGCTGTTCCGTCAGGTCGTGGTCTCCAGTGTAGTCCAGACAGAGCACCCGGCTCCCCAGTCGGGCGAAGAGCCACTGGCCGCCGTAGTCCACGTCCTCCGCCACCACCAGCTGGTCAAAGCCAGGGGCGGACAGCTCCTCCACAGTATACCACTCCGGCACATAGCGGAGGTCATAGAGCTCGTAGTCCATCAGGTCCTCCAGCAGGGGACCGGCCAGGAAGGGGAGGGTCAGGTCGTACCACTCCAGATCCAAACGGCGGCGCTCCCCGGCCACGGTCCCTGCCTGGTCTACCTGGTAGATCCTGGCCAGGGGTTTGCGTTCATAGGAGACGAAGTTGTTCCGGTCGGGGCCCTCATAGCCGGGATAGCCGAAGGGGTCTGGAGCATAGCCGTCTCCCTCCAGCTCCGCCAGGGAGAGCACCGGGGCGGGGCGGTCCAGGGCGGAGAGCTCCAGATCCCACTTGGTCACCCCGGCGAAATAGGCGGCGGTGGAGCCGATCTGAATGAGGGCGGCCACAGACAGCAGAAGAGTATAGCCCTGCCGCACCAGTCCGGTGTGCCGCCAGCGGTCTGGCCGTTGGGCCGGGACCCCAGCCCGGAGCCGCTTCCGCAGGCGGCACAGGCCCCACACTTCCCAGGTAAAATGGAGGATGAAGACCAGTTCCAATAGCAGGACTGTGCCGGAGTAGAGAGAGCTGAATTTGACCAGGCGCAGCACCGGGCCGAAAGCGCTGTCCAGAGCACCCCACACCAGAAAGGCCGCCAGGGCGGCCATCAGGGCCAGGAGCAGCCAGACCGCACGGCTCAGCCTTTTGGTGATCCGGTCCAGGGTGTAGCTCTGGGCCACCGGGTCGGTGTGGAAGTCGGGGGCGTCCGGGTCGTCCGTCCGGAACAGGGCCAGATGGCCCAGCCGCCCCACATAGGTCCAGCCCATGTCGCCATACTCGGCGGTCTGGGCAGGGGGGAGGTCCCCCTTTTCCTCCGTGGGCTCGGCGTGGTAGCGGACCCGAGCCGGCTGTCCGGCCTGGAAGTGGGCAAAGAAAACCCCTACCCCCTGGAAGTGGAGCCCCTTGGCCGCCATCTCCTCCAGCCACAGCTCCACGCCAGCCAAATCCAGATAGTCTACCGGGATGAGTCTGCGTACCATGTCGTGCTGCTTCATGTCTCTCCCTCCTCGCTGTCGGCGTCGGCCACGCAGGCGCGCAGCCGGGCCACCTCCTCCTGGTATCGGTTTTCCCCGGATTCCGTAAGCTGATAGGTCCGTTTTCTCCCCTCCACGGCCACCTCCTTGAGGAAGCCCTCCTCCTGAAACTTGGCCAGAATGGTGTAGAGGGTACCGGGGCCCATGTTCACCCGGCCTTTGGTCTTCCGAGCGACGAAGTCGGCCACCTCGGTGCCGCACAGGGCCTGCTTCCGGAAGGCCATGAGCACATAAAACATGGTCTCGGTGAGGGATTCCATCGCTTTTTTGCCCATGGACCGGCCTCCTCTCTTAATATCATATCTCGATATCGCCTATCGATATTATAACATCGAGGCACGATATCGTCAAGCAAAAAAGCGCCCTCCGGCGGGAAAAGCCGGAGGGCGCAAACCGTAATAGGGAAGACAGATTCAGATGACGTCCCAGAGGACCAGGGCCAGCAGGACGAAGGTGGCCAGCAGCACCAGGGAGAAGAGGAGGAAGCCGGCGCTGGAGCGGCGGGAGGGCTGGTCACTGGCGGAGGGGGCGATCAGACCGGACCGGCGCAAAGCGGTGACCACGGGCTTGTAGAGCAGGAGGGTGGCGGCCATGTTCATCCCGCCCTTGACCAGGTTGAAGGGGAGGAAGATGGGCACCAGCATGTCGGCGATGGCCTCTCTGGGCATTCCCTGATAGATGGGGGTGAGGAAGTAGTTCCAGAGCAGCATGATGACAGTGAGGGCAGCCGTACCGGCGGCCAGACCCAGGACGGCGCCCGCCATGGTGTGGCGCTTCTTGTAAATAAAAGTGGCGGTGCAGCAGAAGGCGCAGGTGGCCAGAGCATTCATGACAAAACCGATGAGACCGGTGTGGCTGATGGTAATCATCTCCACGAAGGCCACTACGATGGCCATGGAGGCGGAGGCCATGGGCCCGAAGACAAAGCCGCCGATGCAGATGACCACGTCCTTGAAGTCGAAGTCCAGAAAACCGTTGACGCTGGGCAGCAGCTTGGACAGCAGCATGACCACAAAGGCAATGGCGGAGAGCATGGCCAGGGTGGTAATGGTTTTTGTGTTGGCAGTAGAACGGCTCTTGACCAAGGTGGGATCGGACATGAAAATACGCGCTCCTTCCAGACGCGGCCTGCTTCGGCCGCGCCCTATGTAAAGTAGAAAACACCTGAAAGACCCAATGTCTTCCAGGTGTTAAACACGTTACATGGGGAGAGGTGCGCGTTTGAACACATCTTCTTCCATCCAGACTTCGTGCACCGAGGAAAGCACGTCACTGTCGGTCCCGGAGTTCCACCGGGTCAGCCGCGCGGAAGCGCGGGTCGCGGACTGTACCGCCGATCGGGATTTTCACCCTGCCCTGAAGACATCTTTGATTCAGTTGTTCTCTCTACCTGCTATTATACATAGCCGCGCGAAAAATGCAAGCCCCAAATTCAAGAAAACAAATGTTCGATTCCCGTTGACTTGGGCGGCGGGATATACTACAATATCAGAGACAAGGTGACAGTGAGAATGGGAAAGGGGGGAACTGCGTGCGGAGAGAGACCACCTGCTGCTTCACCGGGCACCGGCCCAATAAGCTCTCCTGGGGGAGTAACGAGGGCGATCCCCGGTGCATTGCCCTGAAGGAGCGGCTGAGGGAATCCCTAAAAGTGGCCTACGACGACGGCTACCGCCATTTTCTCTGTGGTATGGCCTTGGGCTGCGACCTCTATTTCTGTGAAGCGGTGCTGGACCTGCGGGACCGGCGCCAGGGGGTTACGGTGGAGGCCGCTGTCCCCTGCGAGGAACAGGCTGCCCGGTGGCGGGAAAGGGACCGGGCACGATACGCCTCACTGCTGGAGCGGTGCGACTATGAGACCCTGGTCCAGCACCAGTACACCCCTGGGTGCATGCAGCGACGGGACCGATATATGGTGGACCGGTCCCAGCGCATCATTGCCGCCTATGACGGGAGGACTGCGGGAGGGACCCTGTACACCCTGACCTATGCCATGCGCCAGGGGTTGGAGACAGTGATCCTGGATCTATAACAAAGAGACCCTGCGCCGGTAAACGCCGGCGCAGGGTCTCTTTCTGCATTTGCAAAATTTCTCTTGACAATTCGTTTCTGCAAATGTAGAATATGCTTACAGAAGACTTCTGCAAATGCAAAATATAGGGGGATCCCAAAGTGAAGGAAAACAAACGACTGCCGGAATCAGAGCTGGATATCATGCTGGTGGTGTGGGCCGGTGGGGGAGGGGTCACCGCGCCCGCCATCCTGGAGGGCCTGGAGCGGCCTTTGACGGCCAGCGCCCTCCACAGCTACCTCAAGCGGCTGGAGGAAAAGGGCTTTCTCACCTGCACCAAGGAGGGAAAGGTCAATGTCTACACGCCCCTGGTGAGCCGGGAGGACTACCAGCGCAGCGAGGGGCGCAGCATTCTGCAAAAGCTCTACGGCGGGTCCCTCTCCCGGTTTGCCGCCGCCCTCTATGGCGGAGAACGGATCGCGCCTGAGGAGGTGGAGGCCCTCCAGGCCCTCCTGGACCAGATGAAGGAGGGGGAGCGATGATCGCAGAACTGGCCGGACGGCTGGTGCGCCTCTCTCTGATGACATCGGTGGTCCTGCTGCCCCTGCTGCTGCTGTGTCCCCTCATCCAGAAACGCTATACTGCAAAGACCGGTTATGTCCTATGGCTGGCTTTGGCAGTGTGGCTCCTGCTGCCGGTGGACTGGTCCCTGCCGGAGCACGCCGTCACCATCACGGTGCCGGAGACGTCCCAGGTGTGGGCAGCGCCGGCGGAGCCGGCCATCACGACGGCAGAGACTGGAATGGCGAAGCCTCCTGCCCGTCAGACCGTACTTACCCCGGTCCAAGTCCTGGCCGGGACCTGGCTGGCGGGAGCCCTGGGGCTGTTGCTGTGGCACGGGACGGGTTACCTGCTGGCCCGCCGGCGGCTGCGGGCAGGGAGCTGGGAGGAGCCGGGAGACCAGGCTTTGATGGCCGCTCTCTGGGCGGGTGAGCACGGTCAGCCGGAGGTGCTGAGGACGGCGGACCCGGCTGCACCTTTGTCGCTGGGGCTTGTTCAGCCACTGGTCTTCCTGCCCGCTGGGCTGGGGGAGGAGGAGACTGATCTGGTCCTCTCACACGAGCTCGCCCATGTTCGCCGGCGCGATCTCTGGTATAAATTTCTCCTGTTGCTGGTCAACGCCGCACACTGGTTCAACCCTCTGGTGTGGTGGATGTGCCGGCAGGCGGGACAGAACCTGGAATATTGCTGCGACGACGCAGTGGTGGATGGTCGGGATGCTGCCTTTCGGCATGCGTACGGACAGCTCCTCCTGCGGTACGCCGCCCACGGCGCCGGCGTCCCCCTGTACGCCACCCGGCTGAGCAGCGGGGGCCGGCAGATGAAAGGAAGGCTGATGAATCTGTTTCTCAAGAAAAAGACCGGCGTATTGCTGGTGGCGGTAGCTCTGTGTGCCGCCGTGGCCGTAGGCTCTCTGGTGACCTTCCAGCCTGCCCGGGCCGAGACGCCCATGACGGCCCAAGAGGCCCTGGACACCCTGGCCGAAAGCGTGACGATTACCGACAAGGAATTATCCTTTACCATTCCTGCGGCCTATGAAAAAGCCGACGACTGGCGGATTCAAGTGTCGGGACGCTATCAGATGGGGGAGGGGGAGGCCACGAGCATCCACCTCATCAGCAACGATGGCACTGCCGGACGCTGGAAGGGGGGAGAGGGAGCCTACTCCGTCCCCCTCACCGACTACGATCTGGACCAGTTTGAGGACTTGACTCTGTGGGCCTTCCTTACCGACGAGGATGGGAAGGAGCTGGAGCGGGAGGTGGACCTGCTGGCGCTCCGACGCGGCGTTCTGACGGATGGGGCAGATGCCATCATCAAATGGGTGGACTCTGATGCTGTTGAGCCCGTCTGGGTCTGGCCAGTGCCGGAGTATCAGGAGGTCACGGAAACCTTCGGTACCCGTGTCCACCCCATTACAGGGGAGACCACCAGCCACGACGGCGTGGACCTCGCCGCCCCGGAAGGAGCGGCGGTGCTGGCGGTGCGCAGCGGTACCGTGGCCGAGACCGGCTGGGATGACACCGATGGAAATTACGTTCTTCTGGACCACGGGGAGGGCCTCACCACCCGGTATGGCTGTCTGAGTGCGGTCTCCGTCCAAACAGGGGATGCCGTGGCGCAGGGAGATGTCTTGGGGACGGTAGGCCAGACCGGCGCTGCTACTGGCCCCCATCTCCACCTGGAGGCGGCTCAGGACGGTGCCCTGTATGATCCCCTGAGCTGGTTCCAGGTGCTGCAGGAGACGGCCTTGAAGCCGGAGGCCGTCACCCTCCAGGGGCTGACCCTGACCTGCAATGGCCACAACTACGATTTGACCGAGCGTTCGCCCGCCATCACCGCTGTGACCCGGATGGAGTGGGTGGGGGAGGAGCTCCTCCTGGAGTGCCACACCGGCCCCAAAAACAACCTCTACCTGGTCTTTGATCCCCGGACCGAGACCTTTGTGAAGGAACTGGCCGGGACCCACCTCATCTGGAAGGGGGCGGATCTGACCACGGCGGTCTATGCCTTCTGGGGCGATATCTGCACCTGGGGCGGCACCGTGCTGACCACAGTAGACCTTGGAACAGATGGCTATGTCAGTGATTTGTCCTTTACAGATGATAAGACTCAGATAGTGGTGACCGTCACCCAGAATGAGGTCAGCAGCACCCAGCTGCTTTCCCTGACCTGATCCAAAGACAGCAAAAGGCCCGCCGTATGGCGGGCCTTTTCACGCTGTATGTTAGAGCGCCAGCAGCTCGATCTTGCCATCCTTGCTTACGGCTTTGAGCTGGGTGATGGGCTCCAGGTAGCTGTCAATGATCTTGGTGGCGATGGGGTCCTCCAGGTCCTTCTGGACCTGACGGCGGAGGTTCCGGGCGCCATAGGTGAGGGAGTAGGAGGTCTTGACCAGGTGGTCCAGAACACTCTCATCCCAGGTGAAGGTGATGCCTTTATCCCGGAGGTTGTCGGTGAGCTCGCCCAGCATGATCCTGGCGATCTCCTTGAAGTTGTCCTCGCTGAGGCGGTTGAAGTAGACCACCTCGTCCACCCGGTTGATGAACTCAGGCCGCAGGAAGGAGCCCAGGGCCTTCATGGCCTTGTCCTTGCCCTGCTCCTTGTCGGTGCGGCCAAAGCCCACAGAGCCGCCGCCCTTGTCGCTGCCGGCGTTGGAGGTCATGACGATGACGGCGTTCTCAAAGTTCACGTTCCGGCCCTGGGCGTCGGTGATATGGCCGTCGTCCAGGATCTGGAGCATGATGTTGAGCACGTCGGGGTGGGCCTTCTCGATCTCGTCGAAGAGGATGACGCAGTAGGGCTTCCGGCGGACCTTTTCGGTGAGCTGACCGGCCTCATCGTAGCCCACATAGCCCGGCGGGGAGCCGATGATGCGGCTGACGGCGAACTTCTCCATGAACTCCGACATATCCAGCCGGATGAGGGATTCGGGGGAGTTGAACATATCCTGAGCCAGCTGCTTGACCAGCTCGGTCTTGCCCACACCGGTGGATCCCACGAAGATGAAGGATACGGGCTTGCGCTTGGAGGCGATGCCCACCCGCCCCCGGCGGATGGCGTTGGCCACCTCGTGGACGGCCTCGTCCTGGCCGATGATATGGCTCTTGAGCCGGTCCTCCAGGTGAGCCAGCCGCTCAAATTCCTGCTCCTGGATCTGGGTGGCGGGGATTTTGGTCCAAAGCTCAATGACCCGGGCCAGGTGGGCCACAGTGAGGGGAGGGGTAAGTTGATCGGCCAGGGCGTCCTTCTCCTGGTTGAGCTGGAGTTCCTGGCTCTTGAGAACGGCCAGACGCTGATAGGCTTTCTCACTGTTGATGCGCTCCAGCTCATTGCGCTCCTGATTCACCTGCTCCAGCTGCTGCCGCAGCTCGGAGAGCTTGTCCTGGCGCTCGGTATCCTCCGGCTGAGCGGGGGTGTTTTCCAGCTTTTCCTTCTGCTGCTGGAGGGCCTGCTCCCGGCGGCGCAGCTTTTCAAAGGGCTCGCCGGATTTGTCGTTGGCGGCGGCCAGCATGACCTCCCGCTCCTTGGCAATGTCGGCCAGCTCTTTGTCGATCTGCATGGTCCGGGTGAGGGCCTTGTTGTGGAGGTTTACGTCAGAGGAAGCCTCATCAATGAGGTCAATGGCCTTGTCGGGGAGGAAGCGGTCGGTGATATACCGCTCCGACATGGTGACCGCCAGGCGGCACATCTCAGGAGAGATGGTCACATGGTGATACTGCTCATAGTAGGGGGCGATGCCTTTGATGATCTCTATGGCGTCGTCCACGGAAGGTTCCTCCACCATGACCGGCTGGAACCGGCGCTCCAGGGCGGAGTCCTTTTCGATGTATTTGCGGTATTCGGTGAGGGTGGTGGCACCGATGACCTGGATCTCGCCCCGGGAGAGGGCGGGCTTTAGGATATTGGCGGCGCTCATGGAGCCCTCTGCGTCGCCGGCGCCCACCAGATTGTGGACCTCGTCAATGACCAGGATAATGTTGCCCAGCTTCTTGATCTCCTCGATCAGGCCCTTCATCCGGCTTTCAAACTGGCCGCGGAACTGGGTGCCCGCCACCAGGGAGGTGAGGTCCAGAAGATAGACCTCCTTGTCCAGCAGCTTGTAGGGCACATTTTTCTCGGCAATGCGCAGGGCCAGACCCTCGGCAATGGCAGTTTTACCCACGCCGGGCTCGCCGATGAGACAGGGGTTATTCTTCTGGCGGCGGTTGAGGATCTGCACCACCCGCTCCAGTTCGGCATCCCGGCCCACGATGCGGTCCAGCTTTCCTTCCTGGGCGCGGTTGGTGAGGGAGATGCAGTAGTTCTCCAAAAACTTGCGCTTGGGCTGACGCTCCTTGGCGGCGGATTTTTCCTCCCTCTGCTGGCGGGTCTGTTCGCCGCCGGAGGGCTCAGAGGCAGGCTGCCCGCCGAAGAGCTTGTTGAGGAAGGGGAAGGTGGCAGTGCGGCCCTCATCGTCCTCCTGATCGTCGTCGGGCTGGGGAGCCAGGCCCTCCATGCCTTCAGCGCCGCCGAAAGCGGACATCATCTCATTGGTGAGGCCCTCCAGGTCCTCCTCACTGATGCCCATTTTCTTCATCATATCCTCTACGGGCTTGATCCCCAGCTCCTTGGCGCACTTGAGACAGAGACCCTCGTTTTTGGTCTCTCCCCCTTCGATGCGAGTGACGAAGATCACGGCCACGTTTTTATGGCAACGGGAACAAAGTGTAGGCTGCATACTTAACTCCTTTTCGGGAGATGGGTCGCGCTGCATACATCCCCCGGAGAATCGAATCTATCACGGAAATATGAACTGGTGATGAATTTCGCATAAAAACTTTTTAGGCCAGTCGGGAGGCGGTCTCCGCCGCAGCGGCCAGTCCCCCCAGGACCAGGGCCACCGGATTGGTGGTCATGAAAAATTTGAGCAGGTAGGTCTGTCTCACTGTCTCCTCGGGGATGACCTTGCCCAGATAGCGGAGGACCCAGGCGCACAGGAAAAGGATGGCACAGCCCTTTATCAGCCCCAGGACAGCGCCGCCGGTCTTATTGAGAAAATGCAGGCCGGGGAGCCGGGCCACCAAGTTCAGCCCGTGGCTGAGTAAAGTCCAGACGATAAGAATGAGGACAAAAAAGACCACGAAAAGGATCATATAAGCGACAGTCCCGGCGATGGAAGCGGCCACAGCCGCAGCGGCGCTGGCGGCTGCCTGGGTCATACCCTGCTCCACCGCGCTGTTGACGGCGTCCACGGCGCTCTGATAGAAGCCCATGTCCTTGAGGGCTTCGAGAATCTCGGTGAGAGGAATGTCGTTGGTCTGCGCATCGTCGCCCCCGTCAGGGAGAAGGTCGTGCTCGGCGATCTCCTGGTCCAGATGCTCCTCAATGGCGGCGGCGAATCGGGGTTCCAGATAGTCAGCCACCATGGGGGAGAGGGCGCCGGACAGGAAACCGGCACCAAGGAAGGCAACCAAAACGGCCACAAGGCCGCACAGGGAGAGGAGAAGTCCCCGGGAGGCGCCGCGGATGGTGAAGGCCAGGAGAAGAATGAGCAGGATAATGTCAATGAGAAGGGGAGTCGTCAGCATGGTCACACCTCGGAAAAACACAAAAGGGTCAGTTGGGAATATAGAGTTGAGCGGTCTCACCGCTGGCAAGATAGGCGGTGCCGTCGCTGCGGAGGACCACGCTCCGGGCGCCTGCGGTATTGTCCAGGACCTGATAGGGCTGGAGGTCCTTGGTATAGATGGTGAGATGGGCGGCGGTGAGCACGGCCACGTACCGGCCAGAGGCGGAGACATCCAGGATCTGCTCTTCCAGCTCCAGGGAGGCGATGGTCTCACCGGTGCTGTCCACAGTGGTCAGCGCGGCGCTGCTGCCCGCCCGGTACTTGCCCAGAAGAAGGGCGGCGAAGCCGTCTCCACCCATGGCGTAGTCCTTCAGATAGGCCCCGCCGTAATCATAAGTGGCGTTGGATGCGCCGTCGGCGCTCACGATGCTCAGGCCGGTTTCCCCCAGGGCCCAGAACGAGTTCCCGGAACAGCTCAGGTCCAGAATGGCGTTGTTGCCCAGAGAACACTGGGCGAAGGCCGATTCGTCGCCCCTGGCGTAGAGATTCAGGATGCTTTCAAAGGCGTTGCCGGTCTGTCCCACGGTGAGAACGGCGGTGGTCTTTCCGTCCTGTGAGAGGATGCTGTCCATGATGTAGCTGGTGGAGATCCGGATGGCCATATAGGGTTGATAGTCGCTCCCATAATGGGTGACTACCCCTTTATAGCCGGTCTCCCGGGTGACCACGGTGAGGGAGCCGTTTGGCCCCATGTGAGCGGAAAGGATCTCGTGGCCCTGCTGGGCGTTGAGGGAGAAGACGCAGCTGCGGTCAGCGTAGACCCGCAGCACCGTGCCGCCGGCGTCGTAGACCACAGCGGCGTCGCCCCGGACGTCGGCGACTGGGCGGAGGAGGGATACGGCTTCATTGAGATATTCCACGCCGCTGGAGGAATACAGCCGGACGCCGGCAGAGGACCACACCAGCAGATCGTCCTCCAGACTGGAAAAGCCGCCCCGTCCAGAGCTGTCAAACTGGAAGGCGTCGATCTGGCCGGAGTCGCTCCGCTCCAGGGAACGGTAGGTGAAATAGCGTTTGACGGCGTCCAGATTGATCCAGTCCCGGTAGGCCACCAGGGCCACCGCGCCAAGCAAGAGGGCCAGTGTGAGGAGAAAGGCCAGAAGGCGCAGGATGGGATTGGTTTTTTTCTTGGGTGCCGGCGGGACCGGCCTGAGTTCTTCCATGTTATGCGCTCCTGATCGTGGTGGAATGGAGGGAAAGGAGGATCACAGCACGTCCTCATTGTACCACAGCTTGGTCATATAGAGACCGCCGGGGGGCACAGTAGGGCCGGCAGCGGTGCGGTTTTTGCTCTCCAGGATGGCGCTGACCTCCTCGGGAGCGAACTTGCCCTCGGCGGCGTAGACGCAGGTGCCCACCATGGCCCGCACCATGTTGTAGAGGAAGCCGTTGGCGCATACCCTGCATTCAATGAGCTCGCCGTTGCGGCTGATGTTGAAATAATGGACGGTGCGGACAGGGGAGCGGACGTCGGTGCCCACTGCCCGGACAGCAGAGAAGTCATGGGTGCCCACGAAGCAGTCGGCCGCCCGCTGCATCACGGTCTCGTCCAGGAGCTTGGGATAGAACCAGGCCCGGTCCACATAAAAGGCGTTGCCCAGCCGGGAGTTGTAGATGCGGTAGGTGTACTCCTTTTTGATGCAGGAGCCGATGGCGTTGAAGTCCTCCGGGACCTCGGTGGCCTTCACCACCACAATGTCGTCCGGCAGGCGGGTATTCACTGCCAGGGGAATGCGGTCACAGGGGATGGAGGAGGTGGTGCGGAAGTTCGCAATGTAGGTCTCGGCGTGTACTCCGGCGTCGGTACGCCCGGCGCCGGTGCATTTCACCGGGTGGCAGACCACGGTGGCGAGGGCCTTTTCCAGCGTCTCCTCCACGGTGACGGCATTTTTCTGCACCTGCCAGCCGTGGTAGGCGGTGCCCACGTACATGAGTTTGAGGGCAATGTTCCTTGTCATAAGCAATTCAATGGCAGTAAAGCCATACTCCTTGTCATTATCAGAGCCCGATGGACCGGAGGATCAGCACCGCCGCCACCAGGGCGCCGCCCAGAAGAAGGGCGGCTGCGTCAGCGCCCCGGAACCGGAGCTGCCGCAGACGGGTACGCCCCTCGCCGCCGTGATAGCAGCGGCACTCCATGGCGGTGGCCAGCTCCTCCGCCCGGCGGAAGGCAGAGATGAAAAGCGGCACCAGAAGGGGGACCAGGGCTTTGGCCTTCTGAAAGAGATTGCCTGTGTCAAAGTCGGCCCCTCTGGCCTTTTGGGCGGACATGATCTTGTCGGTCTCCTCGATGAGGGTGGGGATAAAGCGCAGGGCAATGGACATGATCATGCTCAGTTCATGGACGGGGACGTGGAGCTTTTTAAGGGGGCCCAGCAGCCTTTCCAAGCCGTCGGTGAGCATGATGGGCGAGGTGGTATAGGTGAGCATAAAGGTGCAGGTGATGAGGAAGGAGATGCGCAGCACCATGAAGAAGGCAGCCCACAGGCCCTCCACGGTGATTTTCAGGAACTTCCACTGCCAGATGGGGGTGCCGGGGGTATAGAAGATATTGAGCACGGCGGTGAGTACGATGATAAACAGGATGGGCTTCATACCCCGGAGAATGGTTTTGGGCTGGATCTTGGAGATGGCGATGCAGGCGCACAGCACCGCAAAGAGCACGGCGTAGGCTGCAATGCCTTTGGCAGAAAAGAGGGCGACGATATAGAGAACGGTGAAGAGCAGCTTGGTCCTGGGGTCCAGCCGGTGGATGACGGTATTGCCAGGGAAATACTGCCCTAAAGTGATGTCCTTGAGGGCCATTACACCGCCCCCTTTCGTGCCAGGTAGTCCCGGACGGCGGTGCGGGCCTGGTCAATGGTATAGACCGAAGGGTCGATGTCTACGCCCATGGCCCGCAGCCGGTGAAAGACCCGGGTGACCTGGGGGACGCCCAGGCCCATGGCCTCCAGCTCGGCGCCGTGGGCAAAGACCTCCCGGGAAGTGCCGGAGAAGGGGATCTGCCCCTTGCTCACCACCACCAGACGGTCCACGCTCCGGGCCACCTCTTCCATGGAGTGGGAGACCAGAATGATGGTGGCGTTTTTGGCCTTATGGTAGTCCCGGATATTCCCCAGAATGGACTCCACGCCCACCGGGTCCAGCCCGGCGGTGGGCTCATCCAGGATGAGGACGGCGGGCTCCATGGCGATGACGCCGGCAATGGCCACCCGGCGCTTCTGTCCGCCGGAGAGCTCGAAGGGGGACTTCTCCAGGATGGCGTCAGGGAGACCGACGAAGGCGGCGGCAGAGCGTACCCGGCGGTCTACCTCGTTTTCGTCCAGCTTCATGTTCCTGGGGCCGAAAGCGATGTCCTTGTAGACCGTCTCCTCAAAGAGCTGATACTCCGGGTACTGGAAGACCAGCCCCACCTGGAACCGGGTCTGGCGGGTGCGCTCCTTGCTCGCCCAGATGTCCTGCCCCTCAAAGAGGACCCTGCCCGAGGTGGGCTTCAAAAGGCCGTTGAGGTGCTGGATCAGGGTGGACTTGCCGGAGCCGGTCCGGCCAATGATGCCCAGATATTCGCCCCGGTAGGCGGCAAAATCCACGTCGCGAAGGGCGGCATGCTCAAAGGGAGTGCCGGAGGAATAAATGTGGCTGAGTTGTTCCGTCTGTATGATGGCGTCCAAAGGTGGATCAGTCCTTACATATTGGAAGTAGTGGTGGAGTTTTTCGCTCCTGTGAGCAGATTATAGAGGGCCTGAGCGCATTCCTCGTCGGAGAGAGCGTCCAGGGGGAGATCCAGACCGTCCCGCCGGAGGGTCCAGCACAGCTCCACCGTCTCGGGGACGGTGAGCCCCACCGATTTGAGGGTCTCCACGTGGGAGAAGACCTCCTTGGGGGTGCCGTCGGCCACCACTTTGCCGCCGGACATGACCACCAGCCGGTCAGCCTGAGCGGCCTCGTCCATGTGGTGGGTGATGAGGACCACCGTTACGCCGGCGGTGCGGTTGAGCTTTTTGATGGTGTCCAGGACCTCCTGGCGGCCCACCGGGTCCAGCATGGCGGTGGGCTCGTCCAGTACGATGCACCGGGGCGCCATGGCCAGCACGCCGGCGATGGCCACCCGCTGCTTCTGACCGCCGGAGAGAAGGTGAGGGGCATGCTCTCGGAACTCATACATGCCGACGGCTTTGAGGGCGTCGTCCACCCGTTTCCGGATCTCCTCCGGGGGGACCCCCAGGTTCTCCGGGGCAAAGGCCACATCCTCCTCCACCACATTTGCCACGATCTGGTTGTCCGGGTTCTGGAAGACCATGCCCACGGTACGCCGGATGTCCAGAAGCCGGTCCTCGTCAGCGGTGTCGATGCCGTCCACATAGACGGCGCCGCCGGTGGGGAGGAGAATGGCGTTCATGTGCTTGGCCAGGGTGGATTTGCCGGAACCGTTGTGGCCCAGCACCGCCACAAAGGAGCCGGCGCGGATGTTCAGGTCCACGCCGTCCAGCACCACAGGGGTGACGCCCTCGGCGGCAGGATAGGAAAACCGGAGGGCCCGGGTCTCAATGATGTCAGACATGGTAAAAGACCTCGCAGTCTGGAAAAAGTGGCGGAGCTCAGCCCCGGCTGGTCCAGCGGCCTGTGGCGCCGCAGGGAAGGACCAGTCCGGTGTCGGTGACCGGGAGACCTAGCTCCTGGCTGTGGGTGCAGCCGCCCCAGCGTTTGGAGACCACAGTCTCCAGGATATAGGTGAGCACGGAAGGGGCAAGGCCCGTGGTGTAGGAATTGATGAGGAAGAAGAGCGGCTCGTCGGAGAGGACCCCGGATACCAGGTTCACGAAGGGCCACAGATTTTCCTCCAGCTTCCAGATCTCACCGGAGGGACCACGACCATAGGAGGGAGGGTCCATGATGACGGCGTCATACCGGCGGCCCCGGCGGATCTCCCGCTCCACAAATTTGCCGCAGTCGTCCACGATCCAGCGTATGGGAGCGTCGGCCAGGCCGGAGAGCTTTGCATTTTCCCGGGCCCAGGAGACCATGCCGCGGGCGGCGTCCACATGACAGACGGAGGCGCCCGCCGCCGCGCAGGCCACCGTAGCCCCGCCGGTGTAGGCAAAGAGGTTGAGCACGGAGATGGGGCGACCGGCGGTCCGAATGAGGTCGGCGCAGAAATCCCAGTTGGCGGCCTGCTCTGGAAAGAGACCGGTGTGCTTGAAGTTCATGGGCTTGACCTGGAAGGTGAGGTCCCGGTAGCGGATCTTCCACTGCTCGGGGACGTCCTTCTTTTCCCACTGTCCGCCGCCAGTGGAGGAGCGGGCATAGCGGGCGTCCGGCCTCCGCCACATGGGGTTTTCTCTGGGGGTGTCCCAGATGGCCTGGGGATCGGGCCGGACCAGGATACGGTCCCCCCAGCGTTCCAGCTTTTCGCCCCTGCCGCAGTCGATCAATTCATAGTCCTGCCATTTGTCCGAGACCCACATGGTATCGCGCCTCCTCATTCTCTCTCAAGCAAATCGCTTGATTATACCACAAAAAAGGAAGAGGGTCAATTCATTCCACTGCGGGGAGATTTGTCGGAACCCGTTGAGTTGCGGCACATGTTGTGATAAAATAAAAAAAATAAGAGATCCGGGCGGCCACCGCCCATGGAGAACGGGAAATGGAGGATATGCGCATGGAGCGAGGAGAACATGCTTTCCGCACAGCTGTGGTGGGGGGATTCAACCGTCAGGATGTGCTCAATTATATTGAAAATACCGTGCGGGAGAGCCGGGAGAAGACAGCCGCCCTTCAAAAGGAGTTACAGCTGCTGAAGGAGGAACGGGAGAAGCTCCTTCAGGAGAAGACTGCCTTGGAGCATCAGAACGAGGCCCTGCGGAAGGAGAGCGACAGACTGCGCAAGACAGGCACCGACCAGGGCGCCGAGCTGGGCGAGGTCCAGGCGGCGCTTACCCTGGAACGGGAGCAGCGTGAGTCCCTTCAGAAGGAGCTGGACGGCTACAAGGACCAGTGTGCCAGGTGGGAGGGCGGGGCCAAAGCCTACGACGACCTCAAGGACCGCACCGCCACCATTGAGCTGGAAGCGCGGCAACGGGCCCGGTCCATTGAGAGTGCCGCAGAGGAAAAGGCCAGAAAGCTGCGCACCGAGGCGGAACAGATCCTCTATAAGGTGCAGGCAGGCTATGGCCGTCTGCGGGGGGACGTGGACGCCACCATCACCCATGCCAGCGGAGAGCTGGGGCGGGTGGACAAGGCGCTGGAGCAGGTCCGGTCTGAGTTTGCCGAGCACGACGCCGCGCTGGAAAAGCTCCTCCAGTCCTGCCGCGAGGTGGCTCCAAAGGCGACTGATTCTACGCCCTCAAAGGAACGATAAGTACAGGATCACCCCAGAAATGACGATCCGCCACCTCGCCGGGATACCGACGAGGTGGCGGTCTTTCTGTGCCTGTGCCGAAAAAGGGACCTGCCCGTTGGAACAGCGGGGGCCTCCGGGCAGGATAGGGGTAGAAATGTTTTTCCCCCTGTGCTAATATATTGTCATATCATTTTGAAGGGCCGCCGGTACGGCGGATCTGAACTTGGGAGGACCAGACCTTGAATTATCTCTTTTCCATCGCCATGGGCTTCTTGCAGGGCGTGGCAGAATTTCTGCCCATCTCCAGCTCTGGCCATCTGACCCTGTTTCAGTATTTCTTTTCCCCGGAGCAGAATCCGGAGGAGCTGGATATGCTCTTCACCATCCTGCTGCATTTCGGGACGCTGCTCTCGGTATGCGTCTATTATTGGCGGGACGTCATCGACATGATCCGGGAGTTTTTCCTGGGCCTGGGGGATTTGATCTCCGGGCGGGGGCGCATTTTGGGCCAACCGCCGGAGGCCAGACGGCTGGTGCTGATGATCGTGGTGGCTACCCTGCCCCTCTTTGCTGTGCTGCTGGTGAAGGACGTGGTGGACGCGGCCTTTTCCAATGTGACCTTCGTATCGGCGGCCCTCATCGCCACCGGCTTCCTGCTCTTCTTCTCTGACCGGATGGCCAGAGGCCGGAAGACTGCCCGCAACGCCACCATGATGGACGCCCTGCTGGTGGGTTGCGCCCAGGCGGTGGGGACCCTGCCCGGTATCTCACGGGCTGGCTCCACCATCTCTGCTGGTATGCTCTGCGGCTTTAACCGCACCTTCGCGGTGCGCTTTTCCTTCCTCATGTCCCTGCCGGCGGTGCTGGGCGCCAACATTCTGGAGATCGTGGACGCCGTTCAGGCGGGTGGTGTGGACGTGTCCAAGCTTCCCATGTATCTGGTCGGTATGGCGGTGGCCGGCGTGGTGGGCTACTTCGCCATTCGGTTGGTGAATCTGCTGGCGAACAAGGGGAAGTTCGGAGCCTTCGCCTACTATTGTTGGGCGGTGGGGCTTGTCTCCCTGGTGGCCAGCTTCCTGGTCTGAGCAAGGCTGATTGATCCCGGCGGACGTGCCCGCCGTATTCTGGAAAGGATGGTTCCATGGCGACCACACAAAGGAAGACCACAGGAGGAAAGCGGACGGCCTCCTCCGGCAGCAAGCGGAGCGGCTCTGGAAGCTCCAGCGCCAAAAAGAGCGGCGGCAGCCGCACCAGAAGCGCCGCGCCGCCGCCCAGGCCCATCCGGCGGGAGGTGGGAGCGGTGGTCTGTCTGCTCCTGGCCTTTTTTGCCGCGTTTGGCTATTTCAACATTCAGGCGATCTTTATTGACTTTTTTTGCAGCCTGCTCAAAGGGCTCTTTGGTTACGGCTTTTGGCTGGCGCCCCCTATGCTGGTGGTTGCCAGCTATATCCTGGCGTTTCACCGTGGCCGGCCGGTGCGGCTGCGATTGTGGTGCGCGCTGCTGACCCCCCTGGTCATGGGTGCGATTCTCCATCTTATCCTTTACAAAGAGGAGTTTGTCTTCGGACTGGAGGCGATCAAGGGGCTGTGGAAGCTGGGCCTGGAGGTCCGGTGCGGCGGGGCGGTGAGCGGTCTCATCGCAGAGACGCTTTCCCTGGTGTTCAGCGGCATCGGCGCTGGTCTGATCCTGGTGCTCTTCCAGGCGCTGATGCTGTTGGGCGCTTTCCACCTCTCCATTCCGGAGATCGTGGACGCCATCCGTGACCGTCCCCGCCCCGAATATGAGTATGTAGAGGAGCCGAAGGCGGAGGAAAAGCCCGTCCGCCGGCGTCCGGAGCCGGAGCGGCGGCGGAGCGCCATCGATATCCCTGTGGATGACGTCCCCATACCTCAGGAGGAAAGGCCCCAGGCCCGGGGGCTCTTTGCCCCGCGGAAGGAACGTTTGTTTGATCGAAAGGCCGGCGCCATGCCTCCGGATCAGGTGCTCACCGGCGCTCGACCCATGGTGGCAGAGCCGGAGCCCATTTCTACACCTGAGCCAGTGGCAGTCTCCATGCCTGAGCCGGAACCTGCTCCCATCCCCACACCTGCCCCGGAGCCGGAGATCCAGCCGACCCCCGAGGCTCCTGCGGCCCCACAGCCCATGCCAGAGATCGTCCGGGAGCCGGCGGTGGAGAAGGTCTCCGCCAAAGAGGCTCATGCGGAGGCAGTCCAGGTAGGGGAGGACATTGAGAAGAATCTGTCCGATTCGGTGCCCGCCGTGTACCAATATCCGCCGGTCTCCCTCCTTACCGAGGGCGGCAGCGACGTGGGGGCGGGGGCTCAGGCCGAGCTGAAAATGAACCAGGAGCGTCTGGCAGATACCATACGCTCCTTCGGCATCGAGGCACAGATCACCGATGTGACCCGGGGCCCCTCTGTGACCCGATATGAGGTGGAGCTGGATCAGGGCGTCCGTCTCAACAAGCTGACCAACCTCTCCGACGACATCGCCCTGGCCCTGGGGGCCACCGGCGTCCGTATTGCCCCCATCCCGGACAAGATCGCCACCGTGGGCATTGAGGTGCCCAACAAGCTGGTGAGCCCCGTCCACATCCATGAGGTCATTGATTCCAAAACATTCCGGGACCACAGCTCCAAGGTGGCCTTTGCCGTGGGCAAGGACATCGCGGGCAACTGTATTGTCGGCAACATCGCCAAGCTGCCCCACCTGCTCATCGCCGGTACCACCGGCTCGGGTAAGTCGGTATGCACCAACTCCCTCATCATCTCCCTGCTCTACAAGGCGACTCCGGAGGAGGTCCGCCTTATCATGGTGGACCCCAAGATGGTGGAGCTGGGCATTTACAATGGGATCCCCCACCTGCTCATCCCAGTGGTCACAGACCCCAAAAAGGCGGCGGGCGCCCTCCAGTGGGCAGTCACCGAGATGATGAAGCGATACCGGGCCTTTTCTGAGGTGGGGGTCCGGGACCTGGCCTCTTACAATGCCCATGCCGTCAAAACAGAGGGGATGGAGAAGCTGCCCCAGATCGTAGTGGTCATCGACGAGCTGGCCGACCTGATGCTGGTGGCGGCCAAGGAGGTGGAGGAGTCCATCTGCCGGGTGGCCCAGATGGGCCGTGCCGCCGGCATGCATCTCATCATTGCCACCCAGCGCCCCTCTGCCGATGTGATTACCGGCCTCATGAAGGCCAATATCCCCAGCCGGATCGCCTTCGCCGTGGCCTCCGCCCTGGAATCCCGCATCATCCTGGACACCACCGGCGCAGAGAAGCTGGTGGGCCGGGGCGATATGCTCTATTTCCCTCTGGGCTCCGGTAAGCCCCAGCGTGTCCAGGGCTGTCTCATCTCCGATGAGGAGGTGGCGGCGGTGGTCGGCTTCATCAAGGAGCAGAGCACCGTGGAGTATGACGAAGCTGTCATCCATGAAATTGAGCAGCATGCCGCCGAGAAGGAGAAGGGCGGAAAGGGCGTGGGAGGCTCTGCCCCCGAGGAAGTGGGAGATGATTATGACGAGTTGCTCCCCTCCGCCATTGAGGTGGTGGTGGAGACAGGGATGGCTTCTGTCTCCATGCTCCAGCGGCGGTTGAAGCTGGGCTATTCCCGGGCCGCCCGTCTGGTGGATCAGATGGAGGAAAAGGGTGTAGTGGGCCCCTTTGAGGGCTCCAAGCCCAGGCAGGTCCTCATCACCAAGGAGCAGTGGCAGGAGATGCAGTTCAAGCAGGGTCTGGTGGACCGGGCCCCTGAGCCGGTCCCCGATGAGCTGGAATTTGAGGGAGACGCCGTCCCGCAGAGCCGGGACATGCCCCCCTTTGATATGGAGTGAGGAGACGGATGGAGTACAGGATCATACCTGCCGGCGAGCCGGAGACCAAGGCCGTGCATGCCGGTCTGAGGGCCTATAACAGGACCTTTGTACCGGATACGGAGGATCTTTCCCTGGCGGTGACCGATGAGACGGGAGCCGTCATCGGCGGCTGTGACGCCTTCCGTATGGGTACGCTGGCCCTGCTGGATGTGCTCTGGGTGGATGAAAAGCACCGGGGCGCCGGGCTGGGTCTGCGTATCCTGAAAGAGCTGGAGGAGACCGCCGCCGGGAAGGGAGCCAGGAGGCTGGAGCTCAATACCTTCGGCTTTCAGGCCCCCGGATTCTATGAAAAGCTGGGCTACCGGCGCTTCGGTGCGGTGGAGCCGGCGGCAGGGACCTACGGCCACTACTTTTATGTCAAAGAGCTGAAAGAGTGATGAAGAGTCCCTGTCCTCGCGGTCCTGATGGGCCGCGAGGACAGGGACTTTCTGTATCCAGAGACCCGGCTCAGAGGACCAGGGTGCCGTTTTCATCTTCCAGCAGCAGAAGGAGCTTTTCCTCCTGACCGTTTTGGGCGTTGACATAGACGATGACGTGATGGCCGTCTGCGTCCTCGCATTTGAACTCATGACAGAGGACTTCATATGCCCCTCCGGTGGGGATGAGGGCGAGCTGGTGAGAGAGAACTGTGAGATCAGGGGAGACGATGGTCTGGGCCTCCTCCGCAGCGACAGCCGGGGAGGGGAGATCCCGGACCACGTGGTTCATAAGATACCCCCTGGACTCAAAGCCAACCACACGGCCGGTGTCCAGGGCCACCGAGACCTTGACCAGGTCCGGGTAACAGATCACGTCCCCCTGAGTCGCGGCAAAGTTGATGGTGACCACGCCGCCCTGGTCGATGAAATAGCTCTCCCGCATGTCGGGGTAGCCACGCCGGGCCAGAAAATCCCGGGCCAGAGCTGCGGCCTCCTCCTGGGTGAGGACGGCGGCGCTGGCAGAGCGGGAGCTGATGGCTTCCAGCACCAGGCCGCCCCGCCTGGTCACCTCCACATACAGCTCCCCGCCGTCCACTGCGGCGGAAAAGCCGTAGGCGGGCAGTGTTCCTTCACCGGCGGAGACCAGGGAGAACAGAGCCGCTTCCAGGTTGAAAAATTTTGCGGCGGCGAGGCGGGCATCCTCCTGGGTGACCTCCGGCAGTCCGGCCAGCATGCGGGAAGACCGGTCGGCGATGTGGTCGGAGAAGGGGCCGTCATAGATCAGGGCAGGGAGGGCGGGGAAGTCGCTTTCCACTGTCTGATAGACGGAGCCGGCCAGCTCCTGCCCGGCGGGCTCCCTGGCGGAGAGCCGGGCCTCGGCTGCGTCCACGTCCTCCAGCGCGGCCGCCCCAGAGAGGAGGTCGCTTTGAAGAGCGGCCACCTGACCGGACAGCGTAGCCGCCGCATCGGCCAGACTCCGCAGCCCTTCCCGCTCCGCATCGGAACAGATGCCGTTGACCGCCGCCGAACGGGAGAGAGCGGCGGCATAGTCGCCGGTCTTGGCCAGAAAGGCGGCGGTCTGCTCCAGCTCAATATTGCCGTAGGGAAGCTCGCCCAGGGCCATCTGGGCCGACATGGCCCGCCCAAAGATCTGGGTACACAGGGCGCCCAGCATAGAGGGGGTAGTGGCGTACACCCCCTTTTGCAGGTCGGTGTTGAGCTGATTCAAATTGGCAGAGAGTTCGGCAAAGGCGTGCAGCCGGCTGTTGGAAAGGGCGCGCCGGCAGGCTGCGGCCTCCAGCTGCCCCTGGACGGCCAGCCCGGCGGTCACCGCAAAGGCGGCGGCCAGAAAGCTCACCCGCCGCACCAGCCGTCTGCCGCCCCATTTCCTTCGTTCCATCGTGTGCGCCTCCTTTCCATTCTAGGATGGACGGCAGCGGAGGAAGTCATTCGGTGTCAGGGCCTGAAATTTTTGGTGCAAACCATGTGCAGCAAGGCTATTGTATTTTAAGGCAATCATTACTATAATGAAACCGTTACATTTTGGAAGAGAGAAGGCATGTATTATGAAGAAAAAACATCTCTTAGGAGTCCTCCTGACTCTCTGCCTGGTGGTGGGGCTGTTGCCCGCCCCGGCGCTGGCCGCCTCCGACCAGGTGGCTCTGAAGCTGGGGAGCGCCTGGTGCGCCATCGACACCCAGGTCGTCCAGGTGGATGAGAGCAACGCCCAGGTCACCCCCTATGCGGTCCAGTTCAATGGCGGCGGTTATACGCTGCTGCCCATCCGTCGCGTGCTGGAGGCGTTCGGCGGCTCTGTGGAGTGGGTCCCGGCCACCGGCGGAGTGCTCTGCACCCTCAACGGACGGCAAGTGGAGCTGGCGCCAGGCTCTGCCCAGGCTACGGTGGATGGTAAGTCCGTCGCCATGGATGTGCCTGCCGAGGCCAGGAATGACCGCACCTTTGTACCTGTCCGGTTCGTCTCCGAGAACCTGGGGCTCTCCGTGTCCTATGAGCCCACCAACCAGATCGTGGTGGTGAGCGCCGCCCCGGTGGACCAGAACAACCTCACCAGCCTGACCAGTGTGAAGGCCCTGACGGCGAAGCTGGCCAGCATTCAGCCTGCCGTCCAGCCCGTCACATACCAGGAGGGGAGCTACGCTCTGCCCTCCGGCACGGTGAGTGCAAAGGTCATTGCTGTGAACATGAGCGATCCCCGCGTCTCTGTGCGGAGTGCTATCGTGGGCAATCGGCTCAACGCCACCGCCGATTTTGGCAGCATCGTCTCCTATTCCGGGGGCGCAGCAGCCGTCATCAACGCCAACTTCTTTGAGTCCTATGAGGATGTCAAGGACCCCATTGGCCCTGTTATGGTGGGCGGTAACTTTGTCTATGGCAACAGTGGCTCTCTGACCTCTCTGGGCATCACGGCGGACGGCAGGATGTACTATGCGGCCCTCCGTCTTCTATCGGGTCATCACCACCGATGGCGGCGCTGCCCAGCAGTGGTCCGGCTATAATCTCAACGTCTTTGAGCAGTATGCTGACGGCTCCGTCCTCTATACGCCTGCCCGTGGTGAAAGTGTGCCTGTGACCTGTGCCGGCGCCGCTCTGACTGTCCGCAACGGCGTTACCACCGACTACCGCGCTGTGGCGGCGGGGGAGAGCCTGACCATTCCCGCCGATGGCTATGTGCTGTGGATGGGCTCCGCTTTCACCGCCACCCACTACTATCAGATCCCTGAGCTGGGCCGCACCGTGGCCATGGAGCCCTATCTGCGTGTGGAGGACGAGGAGGGCTTTGTCATGGACGGCGTTACCTCCCTCATCTCCGGCGCGCCCCGTCTGGTAAAGGACGGCGCCATCGAGACCTATCTGGACCCCGGCTTCACCGAGGCCCGCTTCACCACCAGCATCACCCCCCGCACCGCCGTTGGCACCACCGCCGACGGAAAGCTGCTGTTGGTCAGCGTCCCCTCCGCCTCCATCCAGCAGATGCGGGAGCTCATGCTCCAGCTGGGCTGCCAGGACGCCATCAACCTGGACGGCGGCGCCTCCACCGCTATGTACTACAACGGCCAGACGCTGGCAACCCCCGGCCGCCAGCTCACCACCACCCTCCAGGTCTTTGTAAACCCCTGATAAATGCGAAACGGCCCCGGCGCAGAAAGTTGGTTTCTGCGCCGGGGCCTCTTTCTGTTTTAGTCCGACAGCGGTGTGAGGAAGATGTGCTCCACCCCCAAGGAGTTGGGAGCTGTCTGGTCGATGAGGGCCAGGATCTCGTCCCGGCTCCCCTGGACGCAGAAGTTTTGACTCCGGAAGTCTTCCAGCTTCCGGGCGGAGGCCAGGGTCTCCTCCATCACACTGGCCTTGAGGTAGGTGCCCTTGTCGGCAGAGTGGATGCCCAGGGAGGTGAGGAGCTCTGGCTGGGTGAGGAGGAGCTCCAGGTTGTCGGCGTAGTACTGGATCAGCTCCTGCTCGTTCAGCTCTCTGGGAACGGGTTCCTTGTTAAAGAGTACGGCCGGGGCCAGGTTGACGCCGCCATTGTATTCCACGTCCGGGTCATAGACCTGGGCCCAGGCCACCTCCGCCGGCAGGGCCCGCAGTTCCTCCAGGGTGAGGGGGGCGTCCAGCCCCACGGACAGCCGGATATAGGCCGAGGAGGGCAGCATTTCCAGCTCGGTGAGAAGTCTGGAGCGGTCGAGAAAGTCCCGGTCAAACCGGTTGATGATGTGGATCAGCTTCCTGGTGGGGTCGGAGGTCACCTCAGCTTTTCCCAGGCGGATGGCCATGTGGACGCCGCTGTCAGCATTCATATAGGCACGCAGATTTTGGGGACCAAGTGTATAGAGCGTAACGTCGTAGGTGCCGAAGCCGGTGTCTTTGATGCTGGTGCCGGTGATTCGGACGTAGGGCGTCATGGTGCCGAAATAGGCGTTGAGGTAGGCAGTAAAGTCCCGGCGTCCGTCCTCCTCCATGGGGATGGGGTTGAAGGTGGAGAACTTAATCAGCGGGTGGATGAGACCAAAGAGCAGGGCAGCGCAGATGGCCACCGCCAGCAGGGTCTTGAGACAGATGCTGCGCACCCGGCGGTGGATGAGCTTTTCCAGGGCCAGCAGCTCCTCTTGGGCATGCTGCATGGATGCTTCCTCCGGTGCGCCCAGGTCCTCCAGGCGGCGGTCCAGGTCGTCAGGTCGTGTCATGATGGCTCCTCCTTTCCCAGCTCCTCCCGGAGCCGGCGCTTGGCCCGGGACCGGAGCTGACGGACATTTTCACGGGTGATGTGGTGGGTGTCGGCGATCTCGCTGTCGGTGAGGCCGAAGTAGACGCCATCCAGCAGAATGGCCCGCTGGAGGTCGGGCAGACGGGCGATGGCGGCGTAGAGCCTCCGCTTCTCCTCGTCGGCGATGAGCTGCTCCGGCAGAGAGGGGGAGGGGTCGGCCAGGTGCTCCGGTAGGTCCTCCACGCCCCATTTGACCCGGTGCCGCCGCTGGTTGAGATACTCGTTGCGCAGCACCTTCACCAGCCAGTGGTTCAGGCTGCCGGTGGCACGGTAGGAGAGGAGGGCCTTGAGAAAGGCGGACTGGACCAGATCCTCGGCCTCCTCCCGGCTGCCGCACAGTGCGTAGGCGTAGAGCAGAAGAGGACGCCGCCGGGTCTCGTAGACCTGGCGCAGCAGTTCATGGTCTGTCATGGCGCTCCCTCCTTCGTTGTCCTCTCTACTAAGAATAACACGGTCAGGCCGCTTTTGTGACAACAAAAATGGAGCATCGCAGCTGCGATGCTCCATTTCTTATAAATTGAACGCTTACAGGGCGGCGGAGACCTTCTCCAGGCCCAGCTTCAGCCGGCGGAGGGTCTCATCTCTGCCGAGGATGCGGCAGATCTCCACGGCGCCGCCGGGGGTCACCGCCTTGCCGGCGGCGGCGATGCGCACCGGCCACATGAGGGTGGCGTTCTTCACGCCCAGGGATTCGGCCAGGGAGACCAAAGTGTCGTGGATGGTGTCGTCGGTCCAGCCGCCGACGGCCTCCAGAGCGGGGATAGCGGCCTCCAGCATGGCCTTGGAGACCTCGGCGTTGGTCTTGGACTTCTTGTTGGTGAAGAGGTCGGCGCCGTACTCGGGCAGGGTGTCGAAGAAGTCCAGCTTCTCCGGGATGTCGGTAAGGCGCTCGCACCGGGCCTGGAGGAGGGCGGCGATCTCCCGGGAGGAGTAGGCTTCATTTTTTACAGCCTGACGGATGTAGGGCTCCGCCACGGCGTGGAAGTCCTCGGGGGAGAGGGACCGGAGGTAGTGGGCGTTGAAGTAGGTGAGCTTTTCGATGTCAAAGATGGCGGGGGACTTGGAGATGCCCTCGACGTCAAAGATCCCGGCCAGCTCCTCCAGGGTGAAGAACTCCCGCTCCACGTTCTCGCCCCGGGGGGACCAGCCCAGGAGGGTCACATAGTTGACCACGGCCTCGGAGAGGTAGCCCATGGCCAGCAGGTCCTCGTAGGAGGGGTCGCCCTTCCGCTTGGACATCTTGTTGTGCTGGTCCCGCATGACGGGGGAACAGTGAATATAGGTGGGGACCGCCCAGCCAAAGCCCTCGTAGAGCAGGTTATACTTGGGTGCGGAGGAGAGGTACTCGCTGCCGCGGACCACATGGGTGATACCCATAAGGTGGTCGTCGATGACGTTGGCGAAGTTGTAGGTGGGCAGGCCGTCCCGCTTGATGAGCACCTGATCGTCCAGGGTGTCGTTCTCCACGGTGATATCGCCGAATACGGCGTCATGGAAGGTGGTGTGGCCCCCCTTGGGGATCTTCTGCCGGATCACGTAGGGGACGCCGGCGGCCACCTTGGCCTTGGCCTCCTCGTGGGAGAGGGTGCGGCAGGGGTCGTCGGGGCGGTCAAAATTGCCGCTGTCTTCTTCAGACTCGGCCTTTTCGCAGAAGCAGTAGTAGGCGTGACCCAACTCCACCAGGCGCTGGGCGTATTTTCCATAGAGGTCCCGGCGCTCGGTCTGGATATAAGGGCCAACGGGGCCGCCCACGTCGGGACCCTCGTCCCAGGTGAGGCCGCACTTGCGCAGGGTGTTATAGATGACCTCGGTGGCGCCCTCTACCAGGCGGCCCTGGTCGGTGTCCTCAATGCGCAGGATGAACTTGCCGCCGCTGTGGCGGGCAATGAGCCAGGTATAGAGGGCGGTGCGCAGATTGCCCACGTGCATATACCCGGTGGGAGAGGGGGCAAAGCGGGTGCGGACCTCCCCCTGGGGGATGCGGGCTTCCATATCGTCAAACCACTGTTTTCCCAAAGTGAATTCCTCCAAAATGTTCATGTGCTACCATTGTAAACATATGGAGGGAGCTTGTCAAGCGGGGAGCGGTCCCCATTGGGGAACTGTGGCTGCCAGGACAGCGTCAGACGGCGGTGTGGAAGGTGCGCCGGATGACCTCCTCCTGCTGCTCCCGGGAGAGGCGGTTGAAATTCACCGCATAGCCGGAGACCCGGATGGTGAGGCTGGGGTACTTCTCCGGGTGGTCCATGGCGTCGATCAGGGTCTCCCGATTGAGTACGTTGACATTGAGGTGGTGGGCCCCCTGGGAGAAATAGCCGTCCAGGATGGCGGTCAGGTTGTCCCTGCGCTGCTCCTCGTCCCTGCCCAGGGCGTTGGGTACGATGGAGAAGGTGTTGGACACGCCGTCCTGGCACACCGCCCGGTAGGGGATCTTGGCCACCGAGTTGAGGGAGGCCAGGGCGCCGTTCTTGTCCCGGCCGTGCATGGGATTGGCGCCGGGGGCGAAGGGCTCGCCGGACTTCCGACCGTCGGGGGTGGCCCCGGTTTTCTTCCCGTACATCACGTTGGAGGTAATGGTGAGGGCGGACAGGGTGTGGATGGCGCCCCGGTAGAGGGGGTGCTTTTTCAGCTCAGCGGAGAAGTAGGACACCAGCTCCACCGCGATATCGTCCACCCGGTCATCGTCGTTGCCGTACTTGGGGAAGTCTCCCTCAATGGAAAAGTCCACGGCGATGCCATTTTCGTTCCGGATGGGCTTCACCTTGGCAAACTTGATGGCGGAGAGAGAGTCGGCAGCGATGGACAGTCCCGCCACGCCGAAGGCGGCCAGCCGTTCCACCAGGGTGTCATGGAGGGCCATCTGGCTGCTCTCGTAGGCGTATTTATCGTGCATATAGTGGATGATGTTGATGGTATCCACGTAGAGCTCGGCCACATAGGAGAGGACCTTCTTGTAGTTGCCCAGCACCTTGGGGTAGTCCAGTACCTCGTCCAGATCGTGCTCGATGCCGGGGACGATGACGCCGCCCTTCTTTTCGTCCACGCCGCCGTTGATGGCGTAGAGGAGGCTCTTGGCCAGGTTGGCCCGGGCCCCGAAAAGCTGCATCTGCTTGCCCACCGCCATGGCGGACACGCAGCAGGCGATGCAGTAGTCGTCGCCGTACATGGGCCGCATGAGCTCATCGCTCTCGTACTGAATGGAGTCGGTCTGGATGCTCATTTTGGAGCAATAGTCCTTGAAACCCTGGGGGAGGTGCCGGCTCCACAGGACGGTGAGGTTGGGTTCGGGGGCGGTGCCCAGGTTGGTGAGGGTGTGGAGCATGCGGAAGGAGCTTTTGGTCACCAGGGGACGACCGTCTACCCCCATGCCGCCAATGGCCTCGGTGACCCAGGTGGGGTCGCCGCCGAAGAGCTCGTTGTACTCCGGGGTTCGGAGGTGGCGCACCAGGCGCAGCTTGATGACGAACTGGTCCATGAGCTCCTGCGCACCCGCCTCGTCCAGCAGACCGCAGTCCAGGTCCCGCTGGAGATAGATGTCCAGGAAGGTGGACACCCGGCCCAGGGAGGTGGCGGCGCCGTTGTTTTCCTTGATGCCGGCCAGATAGGCCATATAGAGGTTCCGGACCGCCTCCCGGGCATTTTCGGCGGGTCTGGTGATGTCGCAGCCGTAGCGGGCGGCCATGGAAGCCATCTCTTTCAAGGCACGGATCTGCATCTGGACCTCCTCCCGCAGCCGGATGCGCTCGTCGGTCATGGGACCATCCAGCATGTCCAGGTCCTTTTGCTTCTCCTCAATAAGAAAGTCGGTGCCGTAGAGGGGCACCCTGCGGTAGTCGCCCACAATGCGGCCCCGGCCATAGGCGTCGGGCAGGCCGGTGAGCAGACCGGCATGGCGGGCCAGGCGGGTGCGCTCCGGATAGGCGTCAAAGACGCCCTCGTTGTGGGTCTTCCGGTAGAGTCGGAAGTGCCGCTCGATCTCCGGGTTGAGCCGATAGCCATACTGCTCCAGGGCGGAGGTGGCGTTCCGAATGCCGCCGAAGGGGTTGACGATGCGCTTGAGGGGGGCGTCGGTCTGGAGCCCCACAATGACCTCATTTTCTCTGTCGATATAGCCGGGGGCGAAATTGTCGATACCGGAGACCACATCAGTCTCCACGTCAATGATCCCCTTCTTGATCTCCTCCAGGATCAGAGCCTCGGCCTTCTCCCACACCTTGGCGGTCCTGGGGGAGATGGGGGCCAGAAACTCGTCTCCACCCTCGTAGGGGGTATAGTTCTTCTGGATAAAATTGCGCACGTTGACCAGGTGGCGCCACTCGCCGGTACGGAAACCCTTCCAGGCAGTACAGTTGACGTCGATGCTCACAGCACTCATTCCTTTCTCACTTGTCAGTCTTCCGGTAGCAGTGTTCGTTGAGTCGCCGCTCCCAGGATTCCAGTTTTGCCTTGTCCATGGGGGAGACGCCGGCCAGTGGATAGGGGAGACCCAGGGTCTCATATTTGTGGACCCCCATGGTGTGGTAGGGAAGGAGTTCTACCTTCTCCACATTGGGTAGGGTGGAGATATAGTCTCCCAGCGCGGTCAGGTGGGGCTCGTCATCCGTGAGACCGGGGACCACCACATGGCGCACCCACATGGGGACGCCTGCCGCCCGCACCGCCTCCACAAAAGCAAGGGTGCGGTCCATATCCTGCCCGGTGATCTGGCGGTAGTCTTCCCGCCGGAAATGCTTCACGTCATAGAGGATCAGATCCGTATGCCGCAGGATGGCACCGTAGTCCCCCAGACCGGCGCCGGCGGTGTCCAGGCAGGTGTGGACGCCGGCGGCGTGGAGGCGCTCCAGCATTTCAGCCAGAAACTCCGGCTGCAAAAGCGGCTCACCGCCGGAGAAGGTCACGCCGCCGCCCCGGGAAAAATAGGGCCGGAAGCGCAGCAGCCTGGCGGTGAGGTCCTCCGCTGTGACCTCTGTACCGCCGCCGGTCCAGGTGTCCGGGTTGTGGCAGTAGAGGCACCGCAGGGGACAGCCCTGGAGAAAGACCACCGCCCGCACGCCGGGGCCGTCCACCAGCCCCATGGATTCCACAGAGTGAATGTGCCCGATCAAAAGCTGCTCCTTTCCGCCCGGAACATACAAAAAGACCGTCCGGGCACCTTAAAGTGTGCCCAGACGGTCGGCAATTACAGCGATCATACTTCATGTGGTACATCCACTTCCGTCAGTCATATGATCCGCTTTCACCATACATCAACTAACAGGGAAATGTCAACGGAAAGTGACGGCAGAAAAATAGATTCTCTGTTTTGACAAAAAGTTGCCCTGCCTTCCGGCAGCACAGTTGTGCGGAACGCGGCAGGAAACAGAAGAAAATGACAACAGGCAGGGAAAACCCTGTTGCCCTCTGTTGCGCCGAAGGAGTATAATGGCCCTTGAGCCACCCCTGCGGACAACTGCCGCGGAACCTGGTTGGCGGAAAGGACCGTTGAGACAATGGAACATGATTATGACAGAGAGCTGCTGGACTTCATTCAGTCCAACCCCAGCCCCTATCATGTGATCGAAGCGCAGAGAAAGCGTCTGCTGGAGGCGGGCTATGAGCAGCTGCTGGAGAGCGAACACTGGACCATCCGGGCGGGCGGAAAATATTTCGTCACCCGGAATGGATCGGCTATCATTGCCTTCCGGGTGCCAAAACGGGAATTCAGGGGCTTTATGCTCATGGCCAGTCACAGCGATTCCCCTATGCTCAAAATCAAGGAAAACCCGGAGATCAACGTGGAGGGGACCTATCAGAAGCTCAATGTGGAGGTATACGGCGGGGCGCTCCTGGCTCCTTGGCTTGACCGGCCCCTTTCGGTGGCGGGGCGGGTGTTGGTCAGAACGGAAACCGGTGTGGTTTCCCGACTGGTGAATGTGGACCGGGATCTGCTGCTCATCCCCAGCCTTGCCATTCATATGGATCGGGAGGCCAACAGCGGCCATGCCTACAAGGTCCAGCGGGATCTGCTGCCCCTCTACGGCATGGCGGGCGCGGAGCCTCTGCTGGAGACGGTGTCCGGGGCGTGCGGCGCAGATGCCGGGGACATTCTTGGCCACGACCTCTTTGTGTATGACCGCCAGGCCCCAAGTGTCTGGGGAGCAGGAGGGGCGTTCCTCTCCAGTCCCCGGCTGGATGACGTCCAGTGTGCCTTTGCCTCGCTGACCGGGTTCCTGGAGAGCCAGCCTGGTGAGAGCATCCCGGTCCATGTGGTCTTTGATAACGAGGAAATTGGCTCCTCTACCCGGCAGGGGGCGGCGTCCACCTTTCTGGAGGACACGCTGCGCAGACTCGCATCCGCGCTGGGGCTCACGGAAAGCGAGTACCTACAAAAGCTGCCCCAGAGCTTCATGCTCTCCGCTGACAACGCCCACGCGCTGCATCCCAACTATGCCGACAGGTGCGATCCCGTCAACCGCCCCAAAATGGGCGGAGGTGTGGTGCTCAAATTCAGTGGGAATCAGAAGTACACCACCGACGCGGTCTCCGCTGCGGTGGTCCGCATGCTGGCGGAGAAGGGAGGGGTGCGTCTCCAAACCTTTGTCAACCACTCGGATATCCCCGGCGGGACCACCCTGGGGAACATTTCTGTCCAGCATGTGGCCGTGAAGACTGCAGATGTGGGCATTGCCCAGCTGGCTATGCATTCGCCCTATGAGACCTGCGGCAGCGGAGACACGGCAGAGCTGGCGGCCTTGGCCCGGACCCTGTTCTCCGCTTCGCTGCTGGAGCGGGCAAATGAGGAATATACCGTTGTGTGAGGAGACTGGGTGAGGCATGGGGCGGCCTGTGATGCGCACAAAAAAAGAAAAGTTTTCCCAACCGCCTATTGCGGAGCACGGCCGAATTATGGTAGGATAAAAGAAATCAACTATGGGAGGTACTGCAATGAAGCAGGACATGATCCTGGTACTGGATCTGGGCAGCGAGGAGAACCCCCGCCTGGCCAGAGAGATCCGGGCCCTGGGTGTATACAGCGAGATCCACCCCCACGACATCACTCTGGAGGAGCTCAAGGCGCTCCCCAATGTAAAGGGTATCATCCTCAATGGCGGCCCCAACCGAGTGGTGGATGGCGTGGAGATCGATGTCTCCAAGGACATCTACAATTATGACGTGCCTGTACTCCTGGCCGACCACAAGGGGGACAAGCCCTGGCCCGCCGATCCCGCTGAGCGGAAAGAGACTCTTTCCAACTTTGTCTTTGGCCTTTGCGGCGCACAGGCCAACTGGAACATGGACAACTTCATCGCCGATCAGGTGGAGCTCATCCGGGAGCAGGTGGGGGACAAGAAGGTCCTCCTGGCCCTCTCCGGTGGTGTGGACTCCTCTGTGGTAGCCGCCCTCCTTATCAAGGCCATCGGCAAACAGCTCACCTGCGTTCATGTCAACCACGGTCTTCTCCGCAAGGGCGAGCCCGAGCAGGTGGTGGAGGTCTTCCGGCACCAGATGGATGCCAATCTCGTCTATGTGGACGCCGTGGATCGCTTCCTGGATAAGCTGGCCGGCGTGGCTGACCCGGAGCAGAAGCGGAAGATCATCGGCGCCGAGTTCATCCGCGTCTTTGAGGAAGAGGCCCGGAAGCTGGATGGGATCAAGTTCCTGGGTCAGGGGACCATCTATCCTGACATCATCGAATCGGGCACCAAGACCGTGAAGGCGGTCAAGTCCCACCACAATGTGGGCGGTCTGCCGGAGGATCTGGACTTCCAGTTGGTGGAGCCCCTGAAGATGCTCTTCAAGGACGAGGTCCGCGCCTGCGGCAAGGCCCTTGGTCTGCCCGACTCCATGGTCTACCGTCAGCCCTTCCCCGGCCCTGGTCTGGGCGTGCGCTGCCTGGGCGCCATCACCCGGGACCGCCTGGAGGCCGTTCGGGAGTCTGACGCTATCCTGCGGGAGGAGTTTGCCAAAAACGGACTGGAGGGTAAGGTCTGGCAGTATTTCACCGCCATTCCCGATATCAAATCCGTGGGTGTCCGTGATAACAAGCGTGCCGATGAGTGGTGCGTCATCATCCGTGCGGTCAACACTGTGGACGCCATGACCGCCACCGTAGAGAACGTGCCTTTTGATCTGCTGCAGCATATCACCGCCCGTATCACCAGCGAGGTGAAGGGCGTCAATCGTGTGCTGTTCGACTTGACTCCGAAGCCGACTGGCACAATAGAGTGGGAATAATGTTCAAAGACCCCGAATGACTGGGTTTTCTAAGATTTGATGCCCTCCGTAGCAACGATTTGGCAACATTTCTTCATGATTTATAAAAAGAGAGCTAACTGATTTTGATTAGTCAGTTAGCTCTCTTTTTCTTTTTGTTATTATTCTGTGCAACAAGAGGCCACTCTCATGGCCTACAAGTGAGAGGGTCAAACGAGATCCTGGGGCGGCACCTTCACATAGTTCTGAGCCTTGTCAAACTCCGGGTAGTGGTAGCGCCACTTATCGTAGTCCTCCTTAGAGATTTCGCCCGCCTCCAACAGGGCAACGGCCTGCTGCCAAGAGCAGAGCATCTCGTGCAGCCGGGCAGCGTCCTTGTTTTTACGAACATCGACCTTCAGACAGACTTCGCCATCCATTTCGCAGATCTTGAGTCCATAGTTATCCTCCAAGGTAAACAGCGTGTGCATCAGCCCTACATAGGAGTCTATGTCCGGGACAGAAAGCGCATGGGGTGAGACATCCAGTACCTCAGCCAGGGCAGCGGTCAGGTCTGCCTTTGGGGTTCTTGATCCTGTTTCGTACTGTGCAAGGCGCACATCAGCAGACTTTTCCGGGAAGCCCAGCGCCATACCGAGATATTTCTGTGTCATCCCCCGCAGGAGACGGAAAAAGTGAATTCGTTCACCAATCGCGATATCATCAACTCCAATCGTTGGTTGTCTTTATAAAAAGCGTAGCAGAAATGCTTAGGAAAGTCAAGAGAATACTAAATAATTTTATTTAATTTATTTTGCGTACGCCGATTGACATAAGCTATTATGCTTAGTATAATGACGACAATCAAAGCATATTTGCTTAGTCATATAACTGGAGAAACTTTTTTCAAAATTCTTGGGTGTAAAATCCGAAAAAAGTGGCAGTAGAGAGTAAGGAGGTCTTTATGAAAAATAAAATTGGCAGGCAGAAACAATCAACAAGGAAAGGAAGGTATTTTATTTATGCAGAAACAGAGTTTTATGCGAGCAGACGAAGTTGCTCAGGAATTGGGAATCTCCAAATCCCACGCCTACAAGGTGATCCATGGGCTTAACGAAGAATTGCAGGAGAAAGGATATCTGACCATCTCCGGCCGTGTCAATCGAGAATTCTTTAGGGAGAAGTATTACTATACCAAAACAGCAAAGGAGGAGTCATAATGGCCGTTTACAAGGAAGAAAAAACCGGCACCTGGCGAGCAGTTTATCGCTATACCGACTGGAATGGTGAGCGGAAACAAACCCAAAAGAGGGGCTTCAAGACCAAGCGAGAGGCGCAGGCCTGGGAGCGCGAACAGGTTCATAAAACCAGCGCTGATCTGGATATGAACTTCAAAAGCTTTGTGGAACTTTACACAGCGGATATGAAGACCCGGCTCAAGGAAAACACCTGGGCCACAAAGGAGCATATTATCCGCACCAAGCTGCTCCCCTACTTCGGCAAGCTGAAGATGTGTAACATCACCGCCCAGCAGATTATCACCTGGCAGAACGAGATGATGAACCATAAGGATGAAAATGGGCAACCTTATTCACC
>NZ_JAPFEA010000035.1 GCF_026169115.1 Intestinimonas sp.
CCCCTTGGCGGGGTCGCCGCCGGTGCCCTCCATCACGCCGTCGGCGTAGCTCCGCTCCACCTGCTGGTAGGCCCAGTGGGTGGCCGGTACGTCCGAAAAGTGCTGGACCGCCGACGCCCCCGCCGGGGCCGCCAGGCCAACACACAGGGCCCCGGCCAGCGCCAGGCTCAAAATTCGCTTTTTCATGTCTTCTCCTCCCGTTCGCGTCTGTTTTCCCCGCGCAAAGGGCGCAGGAGCGCGGGACTCACTCCCTGGTCTGGGAGACCGACTCCACCGCGCCGGCGTCCTGGAAGGGCAGGAGCACAAAGAGGGCCCGGCCCAGGATGCACCGCTCGTCCACCACCCCGATGCTGGGGGCGCGTCCGTCGGTGGAGTTATTGCGGTTGTCGCCCATGACGAAGACGGACCCCTCGGGCACCTCCACATGGGTGGCGTACTCCGGCGGCAGCTCCCGCATGGGCTCCAGAATATAGGGCTCGTCCAGGGCCGCCCCGTCCACATAGACGGTGTTGGAGCCGTAGTCGATGTCCACGGTCTGGCCGCCCACGGCGATGATCCGCTTGACGATGGGGGCCCCGTCGTGGAAGGTGTTCTTGCTCAGTACCACCACGTCCCCCTGGCCGGGGGTGTACCCGATGGACTGGAGCAGGAGCATGTCCTTGTTGTGGAGGGTGGGCATCATGGATTCGCCGTCCACCCCGATGATGCGGCCAATGAAGGTAAAGATCAGGATAAGGCCCACCAGGGCCATCACCAGGGCCTGGAGCCAGAAATACATGTCCACCTTCATGGCGTCGCTGTCGGAGAGCTTGGGGCTCTCCTCCTGTGTCTCCTCCGCCTCCTGGGCCGGGGTCAGCTTCCGTTCCTCGGACAAGTGGGATCAACTCCAAATTCAAAATCAATACTGTCATTATACCCCTTCCAGGGGGGGAATGCAAGGAAAAGGGGGCGGCGCGCTCACACCTCCAGCCAGGCCCGCTCCCGGCTCTGGCAGGTGAAGAGGAGGATCTGCCGCTCCTGCGAGAGGTCCCTCAGGCAGTCCAGGGCCAGGCCCATGCGGTGGTCGTCGAAGTCGGTGAGGGCGTCGTCCAGCACCAGGGGGGCGGGGTCCTCCGCCGGCAGGGCCAGCTCGCACACCGCCAGACGCACCGCCAGATAGAGCTGGTCCACCGTCCCCTGGGACAGGGTGAGGGCCCGCCGGGGCAGCACCCCGCCCGTCTCCCGGGCGGACGCCTCCAGCTCCCTGGTAAGGGTCACCTCCTCGTACCGCCCGCCGGTGAGGGCGGAGAAGAGCTCCCCCGCCCGCCGGTTGAGCTGGGGGGAGAACCGGGACTGGAGGTTGGCGTTGGCCGCCTGGAGGACCTCCAGGGCGGTCTCCAGGGCGCTGTACTCCAGCTGCCTGCGGGAGAGGGCCTCCCGCAGCTCCTCCAGCCGGTGGCCCTGCTCCTCCGGGTCCCCCAGGGCGGCCCGCCGGCCCTGGGCGTGGGAGAGCTCCTCCCGCACCCGCTGGAGCTCCCCCGTCACCGCCGAGAGGGCGGCGGCGGTCTGCTGGGGGCTGTGCTCCACCGGGGGCGGCGGGGGGCAGTCGGTCTCCCCGGTGCGCCGGAGCCGGGCCAGGATGACGTTGTTCTCCTCGGTGGGGGCGGGGAGGGAATCCACCAGCTTCCGGGCCCCCTCCTCCTTCACCCGCGCGGTGGAAAGCCGCTCCTCCCGGGAGAGGCCCCGGGACAGGGCCGCCGACACGCCGAAGGCATCGGTGACCTCGGGGGCGAAGCCGTGGACGAAGTCCAGCAGGGACTGCCACAGCTCCTCCCGCTGGGCGGTCAGGTCCCGGATGGAGCCCTCCAGCTGCTCGGCGGAGCGCCGGGCCTCCTCCGCCGCCGTCCACTTCTCCCGGAAGGAATTGGCCCGGTCCAGAAGGTCGTCGGGGAACTGTGCGCCGTACCGCTCCAGCAAAGCGGAGCGCTCGGCTTTCCGCCTGGCGGCGGTCCGGCGGGCGGCGAGCAGGAAGATGGCTCCGGCTATGGCCAAGCCGCCGGCGGCGAAAAAGAAGGGGACTGTCTCCAGCAGAGCTCCCGCCGCGGCAAAGCCCGCGGCGGCCAGAAGGCAGACCGCCCCCGCCCCGGTGAAGCCGGCGGAGCCGGACTTCTCCAGCTCCCGGGCCTTTGCGGCGTCCCCGCTGGCCTGCTTCCACGCCTCGTTGGGGGTCAGGCCGGGAAACAGCGGGTCTGAGGCGGCGGCCTCCGCCGTCTCCACCGCCGCCCGGACCGGCTCCCGCTGACCCACGGCCTCCTTGATGCTCATGGCCAGGGTGTTGTAATAGGTCAGATCCCCCTGGGCCTTCCGCAGCTCCTCCCGTGCGGGAAGGGCCTCCCCCTCCAGGGCGGCCCGCTCGGCCTGGGCCGCCCGGAGCTCCTTCACGGCGGCGGCGTACTGCTCTAGCACCGCCCAGTCCCGCCGCTCCCGCTGGGCGGTCTGCTCCCGCTCCAGCTCCTCCTTCCGGGTCTCCAGGGCCTGGGATTGGGCCTGGGCCTCCCGGAGCTGCCGCTGGTTCTGGACGGCGGCGCTCCGCGCCTCGGTCAGGCTGCGGATCTCCTCCTCCAGCTTCGGGATGAGCCCCGTCTTGTTGTGCCTGCGCCGGTTGAGCCAGCCCTTGAGCGTCTTCTCCGTCTCGGAGAAGGAGACGTCCTCCTCCCCGGAGGAGACCAGGGCGGCGATGCGCCGCTCCAGGTCCGGGTCGGCGTCCACCCCCAGGCCGGACTGGCCCACGAAGGCGCTGCGCTGCCACACCTCCCGGCTCACGCCCAGAAGGACCTCGCCGCAGTTGGCGGCGGTGAGACCGGGGACGGTCTCGCCGGTGGCGGCATCCACCGCCTCAAATCCGCCGAAGGGGACGCTCCCCTTGGCAAAGCGGCGGATGCGGATGTCCCGGCCCTCCCAGGTGAGGAGGATTTCCCCCTCCATGGGGGAGCCGGACCAGGGGGCGTACCGGTTCTTCTCGGCCAGGGTGGTCCTGGTGTCCCGCTCCCGGGTGGGGATGCCGTAGAACATGGCCCGCAGGAAGGCGCACCAGGTGGATTTGCCCCCCTCGTTGGGGGCCTGGAGGACGTTGAGCCCTCCTTCCAGCTCCAGCACGGCCCCCTCCAGCTTGCCGAAGGTGGCCGTCATCTTTTTGATCCTCATGCCATGGGCTCCTCTCTGTGCTCCAGGGCGGCCAGCCCGAAGCGGACGGCGGCCTCCAGCCGCGCCCGCTCGCTCTCGTCCGCCGCGCCCTCCAGCCGCAGCCGCATCTGCCGGAGGAAGAGCCCGGTCAGGGTGTCCTCCTCCGCCCGGCTCCACAGGTCCCGGCGGACGGTGGTCCGGTCCAGCACCTGGGCGCTCCAGCATCTGGTCTCGGCCAGGGCTCTCAGGGGCTCCGTGTCCAGTCCCTCCAGGCCGCTCTCGCCGGTGAGCACCACCCGGAGGATATCGTCGCCGGCGTCGGCGGGAAGGGCGGCGGACAGGGCGGCGGCGGGGGTCTCGTCCCCGGAGAGGTCGGCCTCCACCAGCCGGTAGCGCCGTTTGGCCAGGGGGAGGAACTCCGCCGCCGTCTCCGCGCCGTCCACCGTCACCCAGAGACAGCCCTTCTCCCCCAACTCGTCAAAGCCCCGTCCCTCGGGGCAGCCGGGGTAGGCCCAGGCGGTCTCCCCGGACCGCCGGAGGCCGGAGCAGGCGTGGACATGGCCCAGGGCCAGATAGGTGAGGCCGGAGGCGGCGATGTCGGTCTCCGGCAGGGGGGCGTAGCGCCCCCGGCCCTCCACGTCGGCGTGGAGGGCCCCGATGTGGACACCCCCGTCCCGTGGAGCGGAGAAGCCGTCCAGGGGGGAGTCGTCCCGGCTCACGCCGGTGAAGGCGCACCCCCAGACCGTACAGCCCAGCTTGGGCAGGGAGATGGCCTCCATGGCCGCCCTGGAAAAGATGTGGACGTTCTCCGGCCAGTGGAGGAGGGCATAGGGGGACCGGGGCCCATAGGGGTCGTGGTTGCCGGGGGCGATGAAGACGGGACAGCCGGTCTGTCCCAGGGCACGGGAGAGGGCCTGGGCGGTCTCGGCATAGGGGTCGGCCCCGTCAAAGAGGTCCCCGGAGAGGAGGACCAGGTCGGCCCCCCGGTCCCGGGCCAATTCGGCCAGACGGCCCGGCAGCGTCCGGAGCTCGTCCCGGCGCTGCCGGGCCTGCTCGGCGCTCAGGCCGGTAAAGGGGGCGTCCAAATGGAGATCGGCCCCGTGGAGGATGTGCAGCATGCGTCGCTCCTTTCGCTCTACCAGTTCTCGTTTTCTTCGATGTCCACCCGGGTGACGGACTGACAGCGCCCGGTGGCGGTGTCGATGGCGAAGAGGGCGCCCCCCAGCTTGCAGGGGCCCTCGGCGGGCTCAAAGCGCATGGGGAGCCCGCCCAAAAAGCGGTTGATGGCCTGGCTGCTCTTCATGCCCAGCACCGAGTCGGCGGGGCCGGTCATGCCCAGGTCGGTGAGAAAGCCGGTGCCCTGGGGGAGCACCCGGCCATCGGCGGTGGGCACATGGGTGTGGGTCCCCCACACCGCCTGGACCCGCCCGTCCAGATAGTAGCCCATGGCCCCCTTCTCGCTGGTGGCCTCGGCGTGGAAATCCACCACCTTGATCTCGGCGTCCACGTCCCGCAGGAGACGGCTGGCCACGGTGAAGGGATTGTCGAAGTTGGGGTCCATCTCGCACCGGCCAATGAGGTTCATGACGGCGATGCGCAGGCCCTGGGGCCCCTCGTAGACCCCCAGGCCCCGGCCAGGGACCCGGTTGGTGTAGTTGGCGGGGCGCAGCAGCCAGGGGACCTCGTCCAGCAGGTCCTTGATCTGGATGCGGTTCCAGGTGTGGTTGCCCAGGGTGACCACATCGGCGCCGGCGGCATAGATGGCCTTGGCCTGCCGGGGCAGCACCCCCACCCCGGAGGCGTTCTCCCCGTTGACCACGGTGAAGTGGACGTTGTGGCGCTTTTTCAGCCGGGGCAGGTTGTCTTCCAGAAAGGCCAGGCCGGGCTCTCCCACCACGTCGCCGATGGCCAGAAGGTTTAAGATCATCGTTTCTCTCCTCCTCAAAAAGAGGCGGCCGGCGGGGATACCGCCCGCAGGCCGCAGGTTTTCATTATATACCAAATCCGCTCTCCTGGCAACGGAGCCGCCCCCTCTTTCCCATCCTCCGAGGCAGGAAAAAGCCCGCAGCCCCGCCGGATGGCGGGGCTGCGGGCTTTGGGGCGCTGTTTACTTCACGCCGTCCTTGAACATCTGGATGGCGGTATCGTTGTCGCCGGAGATGATGAGCATGATGTAGTCGCCGCTGGTGACCACCTTGCCGTTCTTGGCGTTCTCCAGGGGGCCGGGCAGGTACTGCTCAAAGCTCTGCTGGGTGGCGGCCCGCTGGGCCTCCAGGGCGGCCTTGGCCTCCTCCAGCTTGCCGGGGGCCACCTTGCCGATGACCACGGTGTCGGCGCTGACCATCATGGGGAAGAAGCCCACCGCCTCGGTAAAGCAGTCGGCGGGAATGTTGTAGGTCTCGGCCATGCCGGCGGCGTCCTTCTTTATGGAGGCCCCCATCTCCACCTTGCTGATGATGCTCCGGGCCAGACGGACCAGGCTGTCCCCGTTGGGGGTGGTGATGGTGACGTCGCCGCCCTTCACCTGGGCGGAGAAGCCCTCCAGCTTGCTCAGCAGGGAGACGGGCACGAAGGTGGTGCCCTGGACAAAGGTGGCCTTCCCGTCGGCAAATGCCTCGCCGTTGAGCTCGATGGCGCCGGTGGCGCAGTCCACATAGATGCTGTTGCCGTCCAGGGAGAAGTAGGACCGGTTCTCGTCGGCATACCAGTCGGCAAAGCCATAGTCGGCCTCAGCCACAGCCCGCAGGGGGATGACCGCGCCGGCGGGGGCGTCGGGGATGCCGGCGGTGTCCAGGGCGGTGCCGTTGATGGTGATGGCGCCGGAATAGGCCAGGGCGGAGGCCCCCAGAGAGAGGGTGAGGGTCATGGCCGCCGCAGCGGAGAGGATTCGTTTCATAGGTAGTACGCTCCTTTTCTGAAAGTTCATACAGGCCCTTAGACGGCGTCCGTCAAAAAAGGTTCCCGCCATTTCAGAAAACAGGGCCGAAATTTTCAAAGGGAAAGAGTACCAGCGACGCCTTCCCCGAAAAAGCCGCCGTCCCCCTGCAGGAAGACGGCGGCTTTGGCTCTTATTTCGCGTATTCGATGACCTTGGTCTCCCGGAGCACATGGACCTTGATCTGTCCGGGGTACTCCAGCTCCTCCTCGATCTTTTTGGCGATGTCCCGGGCCAGCAGGACCATCTGGTCCTCGGAGACCTGCTCCGGCTTGACCATGACCCGGACTTCCCGGCCAGCCTGGATGGCGAAGGACTTCTCCACCCCGGGGAAGGAGGAGGTGACCTCCTCCAGCTTTTCCAGGCGCTTGATATAGTTTTCCAGGTTCTCCCGCCGGGCGCCGGGCCGGGCGGCAGAGATGGCGTCGGCGGCCTGGACCAGGCAGGCCACCACGGTGTGGGGCTCCACGTCGTTGTGGTGGGCCTCGATGGCGTGGATGACGGCCTCCGACTCCTTGTACTTCCGGGCCAGCTCCACGCCGATCTGGACGTGGGAGCCCTCCACCTCGTGGTCGATGGCCTTGCCCAGGTCGTGGAGCAGGCCGGCCCGCTTGGCCTCGGTGACGTTGGCGCCGATCTCGGCGGCCAGCAGTCCGGCCACATGGGCCACCTCGATGGAGTGGTTGAGGACGTTCTGGCCGTAGCTGGTGCGGTACTTCATGCGGCCCAGGAGCTTGACCAGCTCCGGGTGCAGACCGTGGACATTGGTCTCGAAGACAGCCCGTTCGCCCTCGGCCTTGATGGTGGCGTCCACCTCCCGCTTGGCCTTCTCCACCATCTCCTCGATGCGGGTGGGGTGGATGCGGCCGTCCTGGATGAGCTTTTCCAGGGCCAGGCGGGCGATCTCCCGGCGGACGGGGTCGAAGCAGGAGACGGTGATGGCCTCCGGCGTATCGTCAATGATGAGGTCCACCCCCGTCATGGTCTCCAGGGTGCGGATGTTGCGGCCCTCCCGGCCGATGATGCGGCCCTTCATCTCGTCGTTGGGCAGGGGCACAACGGAGACGGTGGCCTCCGCCACATGGTCGGCGGCACATCGCTGGATGGCCCCGGAGATGAGCTCCCGGGCGATGTTGTCGGCCTCCTCCTTGTAGTGGGCCTCGATCTCCTTGATCTTCATGGCCGACTCGTGGGTGACCTCCTGCTCCAGCTGGGAGATGATGTAGTGCTTGGCCTCCTCGGCGGTAAAGCCGGAGATCCGCTCCAGCACCTCCATCTCAGAGCGCTTGAGGGTGGCCACCTCTTCCCGGGCCTCCTCCAGCTCGGAGAGCTTGCGGGACAGGCTCTCCTCTTTTTTCTCGATGTTCTCGGTCTTGCGGTCCAGGTTCTCCTCCTTCTGCTGAAGGCGGCGCTCCTGCTTCTGGAGGTCGGAGCGGCGCTCCTTGACCTCTTTTTCATACTCATTTCGGGCTTTCAGGATCTCTTCCTTGGCCTCCACCAGCGCCTCGCGCTTCTTGCTCTCGGCGCTCTTGATGGACTCATTGATGATGCGCTTGGCCTCCTCCTCGGCGCTGGCGATCTCCTTTTCCGCAACCTTTTTGCGGTAGAGGACCCCCAGCGGGAAAGCAACGATCAGCCCGATCAGAATTCCGATCAGGATGTATACCATATGCTTTGTATGCACCTCCGTCAATTTGATTTGATTTGGTTCGTGTGTCGGACCGGCCGCCGGCGGCGGAATTTCTCCGGCACACAAAATGACTCGTGTGGGCTCACCAGCACCACGCCCCGGACTGTGATGCTCACCCACACGATTTTGTGAAAAACATCCCCTGAAGTTCTTCAGTTTTGTCCTTTTATATTGTAAGTCCCGTCCGCTTTTCTGTCAAGAACATTCGCAGGCGAAATGCTGAAAAGGCCGCAGACTTTCCCCTCCGCCTTTGGTGCAAAAGACCCGCCCCGGCGCGCTTTGCGCCGGGGCGGGTCACCGATGGAAAAATGAACTTCTGCCGCGCTTCCTTCACCCGCAGCAGCCGCAGCCGCCGGCGGGCTCCCCTGCCGGCCCGGGCAGGCTGTCGTCCTCCCGGACCCAGTCCTCCACATGGACCACGGCATACTGGTCCTGGGTGCGGCGGATGACCACCCGCTCAATGCCGGCGTTGATGATGAGCCGGCGGCACATGGCGCAGGAGGTGGCGTCGGGAAGGAGCTCCCCCGTTTTGGCGTCCCGTCCGGCCAGGTACAGGGTGGAGCCCAGGGTGGCGCTGCGGGGGGCGGAGATGATGCAGTTGGCCTCCGCGTGGACGGAGCGGCACAGCTCATACCGCTCCCCCGAGGGCACCCGGAGCTCCTCCCGGGTGCAGCGCCCCAGGTCGGTGCAGTTTCTCCGGCCCCGGGGAGCGCCGTTGTAGCCGGTGGAGAGGATCTCGTCGTTTTTCACGATGATGGCCCCGTAGCACCGCCGCAGACAGGTGGAGCGTTTGAGCACCGTGTCCGCAATGTCCAAATAGTAGTTTTCCTTGTCGATCCGGGCCATGTCCGCCGCCTCCCGTGTTTTTTCTCCAGTATACAGGCTGGCCGTCTCCGGCGCAAGCATGAATTTCGTCCCCGGTCTCAGCGTTTCCGGCACCGGCAGTCGGCGGCGGGGTCGATGCCCAGCTTGGCCAGCTTTTTATAGAGGGCGCTGCGGTGGATGCCCAGCTCCTCCGCCGCCCGCTGGCAGTTTCCTCCCTTTTCCCGGAGGACGGCCAGGATGATCTCCCGCTCGTAGTCGTTCATCAGCTCAGAAAGCTGCTTGCCGGAGCCCGCCACCGGCATCGGCGTGCCCCTGGCCAGGGACATTTTGCCCGGCAGATCCCTCATATCGATGGTGAATCCGTCACAGGTGGCGTAGGCCCCCTTGATGACGTTGTCCAGCTCCCGGATGTTGCCCGGCCACTGGTAGCTGGCGAAACACTGCTTGACCTCCTGGGAGAGGACGGTGGCCCGCTGGAACTCTTGATTGAGCCGGGCCAGGAAAAAATTGGCCAGCTCCAGGATGTCGGCCCGGCGGCAGCGCAGGGGCGGCATCTCGATGTTGATGACGTTGAGCCGGTAATAGAGGTCCTCCCGGAATTCTCCCGCCTCGATGAGGGCGGGCAGGTTGCGCCGGGTGGCCGAGATCACCCGCACATCCACCTGTACCGGGCCTGAGCCCCCCACCGGCTCCACCTCCCGCTCCTGGAGGGCCCGGAGGATCTTGGCCTGCATATTGAGGGGCATGTCTCCGATCTCGTCGAGAAACAAGGTGCCGCCATTGGCCAGCTGGAACTTGCCCGGCTTGCCCCCCTTCCGGGCTCCGGTGAAGGCCCCGTCCACATAGCCGAAAAGCTCCGATTCCAGCAGTTCATTGGGGATGGCGGCGCAGTTGATGCTCACCATAGGCTTGTCCGCCCGGCTGCTGGCATTGTGGATGGAGCGGGCAAAGACCTCCTTGCCGGTGCCGGTCTCGCCGGTAAGGAGGACCGGGAAATCGGTGCGGGCCGCCTTGAGCCCCAGGCGCTTTTTCTCCAAAAATGCCTCGGTGCTGCCCACGATGGAGTCGAAGTTGGTCCGGCAGCCGCCGGCCTTGTGGTACTCCTCCTTATAAAATTCCAGCTCGGCATACTCGCTCATCAGCCGCTTGGCCGAATCCAGCGTCTGGAGGCGGAACTTGACCTGAGCCACGCCCGCTACCACCCGGTCCTGGTCGTCGCAGACGCAGGACCGGCTCACCAGGAGGAAGTTGTTGTCGTTCTCCTTGCTCTCTCCGGGCTGGAACTTATGGAGGGCCAGCTCTTCGCTGTACCGGCGCTTTACGATATCCACCATCTTGGAGTTGCTGATGGTCTTCTGAATGGGATAGCCCACGATCTCCTCCTTGGGCTTGCCCAGGAAATCACAGTACTGGTCGTTGATATCCGTCACGATGCCGTTGGTGTCTACAACGATAAAGCCGTCGTCAGTCATCCGAAGGATCTCGTCAAAGATGTGTTTGTAGCGCGCGATGCTTTGCTCCGACATATCCGTCCTCCTTTCTCATGCGCTCTTCACAGTCCATCATACCATAAATCGAAAAGCGGGAAAACCGTCATTTCGATTATCATACGAAATGACGGTTTCCGCTTTTATGTTGGGATAGGGAGGGAACTTTCAGAAGTTATTTGAGCATCTCTCTTGCGATGACGACCTTCTGGATCTCGGAGGTGCCCTCGTAGATGGGAACGATGCGGGCGTCGCGGTACATGCGCTCGATGGGGTAGTCCCGCATGTAGCCGTATCCGCCGTGGATCTGGAGGGCCTTGTTGGTCACCCAGACGGCGTTCTCAGAGGCGTAGTACTTGCACATGGCGGCCAGCTTGGAGAGGGGCTCCCCGCTGTCGGCGGCGCAGGCGGCCTCGTACACCAGGGCGCGGGCGGCCTCGGTCCGGGTGCCCATGTCGGCCAGATACCACTGCAGGCCCTGGAGCTTGGCGATGGGCTTGCCGAACTGCACCCGCTCCTTCATGTACTTGACGGAGGCTTCGATGGCGGCGTCGGCGATGCCCAGACCCTGGGCCGCCATGCCGATCCGGCCGCCGTCCAGAGCGGCCATGGCGATCTTGAAGCCCTCGCCCTCCTGGCCGATCAGGTTGCTCCGGGGCACCCGGCAGTCCTCAAAGATGAGCTCGGAGATGTCGGCGCCGCGGATGCCCAGCTTCTCCTCCCGCTTGCCCACGGTGAAGCCGGGGGTCCCCCGGTCCACCACGATGGCGGACATTCCCTTGGTGCCCTTCTCAGGCTCCGTGAGGGCGATCACCACCACATAGTCGCCCTCTGTGGGGCCCATGTTGGAGATGAAGCACTTGCTGCCGTTGATGATGTAGTCGTCTCCATCCACCACGGCCTTGGTCTTGGCGGCGGCGGCGTCGGAGCCCGCGCCGGCCTCGGTGAGGGCGAAGGCGCCGATCTTGCCCTCCACGGCGGCGGTGAGGTACTTCTCCTTCTGCGCCTCGGTGCCGTGCTTGAGGAAGATGTCGTTGACCAGGGTGTGGACGGAGATGACCTCCGCAGTACTGGCGCACTCACGGGCCAGCTCCGACACCACCAGCACCTTGCACATGGTGTCCAGCTCGGGACCGCCATAGGCTTCGGGCACGTTCAGCGCGGTGAACCCGATCTCCGCCATCTTCTCGATGATCTCCTTGGGGATCCGCTCCTCCTGGTCGATCTTCGCCGCGATGGGCGCCAGCTCGCTCCGCGCAAATTCACGGGCCAACTGCTGGATGGTGGCCTGATCTTCTGTCAGATGAAATGTCATGGTGAAAACTCCTTTCCAGCCTTACAGGGTCTCGATGTAGATCACCTTGTCATCAATGAGCTTCTGGATCTCCTCGTCGGAATACCCGTGCTCCTTGAGGATCTCGGCGGAGTGCTCGCCCACCAGGGGAGCCTGCCGGTCCATGGTGGGGGCGATGTCCTCAATGCAGGTGGGCTCCGCGGTGGCAAAGCGGATGGGGGTAGCCGGCTGCTTGGTGACGGTACCGTCCCGGTTGGCCATGGGGACAAGGTACATGTTCTCCAGGGCCTGGGGATCGTCCAGGACCTCCTTGATGTGCTGGACGCGGTCATAGGCGATGTCGGCCCGGGCAAACATGGCGGCGATCTCATCCATGGTGTGCTTGGCAAACTCCCCGCTGAGGATCTCCACCAGCTCGGCGCTGTGGGCCTTGGCGGCGGCGGCGGTGGAATAGTCGGGGTGATCCACCAGATCCTCCCGGCCCAGCTCCTTGAAGAGGGCGTTGTTGTAGCGGTCAGGCTCCAGGATGCTCATGTAGAACCACTTGCTGTCGGAGCTCTGGAAGGTATCCATGACGGGGGAGCCGGGCTCCAGACGGGTCTTGGGGTACTCGTCGCCGTACTGGGTGGAGACCATGCCGGCGCTCTCGCTCCAGATGGCCTGGGCAAAGAGGGAGACCATGACCTTGCAGCCCTTGCCGGTCTTCGCCTTCTGGTAGAGGGCGGCGCAGATGCCGCCGGACAGGGAGCAGGAGGTGGTGGCGTCGCCGAAGCCGATGAGGGGGTTCACCGGAGAGGTGTCCCGCTCTGTGATGTCGATCATGGCGCCGGAGCGGGCCCAGAAGGCCACGGTATCAAAGCCGGCGTTGTCCTTGGCGGGGCCAAAATCGCCGAAGCCGTTGATCTGGGCCCAGATGAGGTGGGGGTGCTTCTGGCTCAGGGTGCCGTAGTCCAGGCCCAGGCGCTTGAGGGCGCCGGTGCGGTAGCTGGAAACAAAGACGTCGGCTGTCTCCAGGAGCTTATCCAGGACGGCCTTGCCCTCCTCGCTCTTGAGGTTGAGGGAGAGGCCCCGCTTGTTGGCATTGTATGCGGTGTAGAAGGGGTTGCAGTCCTTCACGATGGGGCAGGACATGGTGGCGCCGGTGCCGCGGCCAGGATCGCCGAAGCTGGGCTCCACCTTGATAACGTCGGCGCCCCAGTCGGCCAGGATGCGGGCGGCGCCGGGGCCGGCCACAAAATAGGTGAGGTCAATGACTTTCACGCCCTCCAGAGGCTTAAACATAGGTCAGAAACTCCTTTCCATCATCACACGGACCCGGTGGGCGGCGGAGTGCCCGCCGCCCCGGGTCCGGCTTCCAATGCTTTCGTGTTGTCAGGCCGCGATCACGGCAGGTTGGGGAACAGCGTAAAGAGGGCCACGCCCACCAGGGAGCCCACGAAGGGGATGATAACGGTCAGTGCGAAGGTAAGACCATAGGAGTCCTTGTGGGTCTCCCGACACAGGCCGTTGGTGACGGTAACGATGTAACCGTTGTGGGGCAGAGAGTCCAGCGCGGAGGAGGACAGGGCCATGACGCGGTGGACGATGCTGGGCGCGATCCCCAGCTGAGTGTAGACAGGCCCCAGGATGGGCACCGCGATGCCCAGGCCGCCGGAGGCAGAGCCGCAGATACCGGCAATGACGGTGGTGCCGATGACCAGGCCCAGCAGCTTGGGACCGGGGATGTTCACCATGGCGTCCGTGATGGTGGAGAAGACGGGGCTGTTGGACGCCACGCCGCCGAAGCCGTTGACGGCGCAGGTGTTGGTGATGGAAATGAGGGCCATGGCAGCGCCGTCGGCAAAGTGCTTGGGCAGCTCCTTGGGATCGATGTGCTTAATCATCAGGACCACAGCGGACACCGCGCCGGCCAGCACGCCGACCTCCACGGGGGCGATGGCCACGCCGTTCACCTTCACATTGACCAGCACGATGGTGATGACCAGGGGGAGCAGGGAAACCACGAAGTTGGGCAGATGCTCGCCGCCCTCGTCGCCAAATTCGTCACCCTCCTTGGCAATGAAGTGCTCGCCGTTCTTCTTGGCCTTATTGAGCCAGAAGTGGAGGTAGATGATGCCCACCACCAGCATAAAGCCGCAGGCGAGGAAGCCGTTGACGGCGCCGGCCATGTAAGAGGTGCCCAGCTCGGTGGAGGGCACGTTGTTGTGGATCTGCACCGCGCCGGGGGCGATCATGGCGAAGGTGGAGCAGCCGAAGCACAGGGCGCCGGGAATGCCGCGGCGGGGCAGGTCGGCGGCCCGGAAGACCTGAAGGGCGATGGGGAACACGGCGAAGGAGCACACGAAGGCGGAGACGCCGCCGTAGCACAGCACGCCGCAGGCCACCGGCACGGAGATAAAGGCCCACTCGGTGCCCATGACCCGGATGATGGTCTTGGCGATGGACTTGGCCGCACCGGTAATGTCCATGGCCTTGGCCATCAGGGTACCGGTGAGGAAAATCAGATAGTTGTTCTTAAAGAAGGTGGTGAAGCCGGTCATGAAATGGACCTTGTATGCCTCATAAACGTTCATCTGGCTCGTGATCGCCACCACCAGGGTGCAGACAAACACCGTGAGGTAGATGTTGAAGCCCTTCATGATCATATACATCAGCAGGGCAAACGCGACGATCAGGCCAATGATACCCAAAGCAGTCACAAAAAAATCCTCCAATCTTGCGTTCTCAACTCCCGCTTCCCGCGGGGAAGGGGTCACTTATTGTGGAACTCCGCGGGACGCTTGGCGAGGAAGGCGTCCATACCCTCCTGCTTGTCCTCGGTGCCGAAGGTGATGGCGGCCAGATCCTTTTCCAGCTCCAGGCCGGCCCGGAGATCCACGTCCATGCCCCGGTTGATGGCCACCTTGGCATAGCGGATGGCGATGGGGGCCTTGGTGGCGATCAGGGCGAGCATGGCCTTGGCCTCCTCCAGCAGAGACTCGGCGGGGACCACCTTGTTCACCAGGCCGATCTCCTTGGCCTCCTCGGCCTTGACCTGACGACCGGTGTAGATCAGCTCCTTGGCAATACCGGTGCCCACCAGGCGGGGCAGGCGCTGGGTGCCGCCAAAGCAGGGGATAACGCCCAGGTTGGCCTCGGGCTGACCGAAGACGGCCTTCTCAGAGGCGATGCGGATGTCGCAGCTCATGGCCAGCTCGCAGCCGCCGCCCAGCGCGTAGCCGTTCACCGCAGCGATGACGGGCTTTTCCAGGGCCTCGATCTTATTAAAGAGGGTCTGGGCCCGGTTGGCGTAGTTCCGGCCCTCCTCACTTCCGTAGGACTGCATCTGGGAGATGTCGGCGCCGGCCACAAAGCCCTTGCCCTCTCCGGTAATGATAACGCCCAGAACCTCCCGCTCCGTCTCCAGGCAGGTGAACACGCGGTCAAGTTCCCCCAGCGTCTGGTCATTGAGCGCATTGAGCGCCTTGGGGCGGTTCATGGTGATAACAACGATATTCCCGTCCTGCTGAACGCGAATATTTTCCACCTCAGACATTACCTTCTCGAATCCCTCACTCACAAGAAAGACCTCCTTTGTTTCTCAGTGGGCTGACCCGTGGCGCCGTGCCGGCAACGCCGCCTGGTCACTGCCCACCCAGCATTATTGCAAGTTCGATGCCAACTCACTTTTTCACACAAAATGCGAAGTTTCTCCATCTTTCCGGCGTTTTTTTGTCTATTTTTTGTTTTTCTTCTGAAAACTCACCTGCACCCCTGTCTCCATGCAGAGAAAACATCTCCCTTTGGAGACATTTTCTCCGCCATTTTTCTCTGTTATCTTACCTGTTTCCTCTTTTTATCTCTCTTTTTTCCAATATTCTACTTTCTTTTCCGTTTTTTCCTTCCTTTTTTCCCACTGCCGCGTCACCCCGCAGCCCATCAAGCCTTCTTTTGTCTCCAAACGTAGTCACATCGGCTTGTCGGCCATTCGCCCCCGGCTCTGGGCGTGTCCACGGTACAATTCACGTTTTGTTTACATTTGCTTCCTTGACGAGTACACATCCTACCGCTATGATTAAAGGTATGAAACGCAATCCTTGTCGGCATCCGCAGGAAAGGGGGCAGCGGCCATGAACTTCATACAGCGGTTCTTTTATGGCCGGTACGGCTGGGATCAACTCAATTTCTTTCTCACCGTCGTCGCTCTGGTCCTCTATTTCCTGAATCTGTTTCTGGACGCCTCCCTCCCCTACTTCCTCTATTTTCTGTGTATCCTGGCGGTGCTCTTCCGGGCGCTCTCCCGGAACTATCCCCGCCGCCGGGCGGAAAATGCCAAATTCCTCACCCTGGCCGGCCCGGCCATCCGCTGGTACAAGCTCCGGCGGGCCATGCACCGGGACAAGGAGCACCGGTATTTCAAGTGCCCCAACTGCGGCCAGCAGCTCCGGGTCCCCCGGGGCAAGGGAAAGGTCTCCATCACCTGCCGCAACTGCGGCGTCTCCTTCGACGAAAAGACCTGAGCCTCCCGTCCCACCCTCCGTATATTGGATCACGCGGTTTTCGATTCAATATACGGAGTTTTTTTATCTTTTTCTGTCTGCGGCACAAGAAAGAATATAAATGATGTATAGGTGATGATGATGGGAATATCCGAAGTTTTGAACATGGAATTTTGTGATAAGCTCGTCCGTTCCGCAAGCCTGACCATCGGTCACAATGTGCTGCTGACCGACGACTGCGGCGTTATCCTGGCCAGCGCCGACAACACCAGGCTCGGCTCGCTTCACGAGGCTTCCCTCAGCGTTTTGAAAAGCGGGAAAATGAAGTATCACGGCCACTCTGAGGCCCAAAGGCTGTCCGGAACCTTCCCGGGTGTGACCATTCCCATCCTGATGGGGACCCAGGTGGTGGGTACCATCGGGATCACCGGCGCCCCGGAGGAGATCTCCCGCTACGCCCTTCTGATCCAGCAGCTGGCCCAGCTCTTTCTCAGCTTTCAGCAGCAGCGGCAGTCCACATCGGAGCAAGAGCGGCAGCGGCAGCGGCTTTTGGGAGAGATCATTTCCTACAACCGCCTCACCAGCGACCCAGAGACAGTCAGCAGCAGCGCATATGCCCTGGGCATCAATCTGAACCTCCCCCGGGCCGTCGTCGTTCTGCGCTTCGACCCCGCAAAGCGGACGCTCACCGACGAGCTGATCCTGGAGCGTCTGGAGCGGGCCTTCCCTTCCCCTCAGGATCTCGTCTGTCCCCATGGCGAAGGCTTTTTCATCCTGATCCCCGCCCTGTCTGCCCAGTCCGACCTCTCGATGGAGGACGCGCTGGAAAAACGCCTTCTGGAGCTTGAGACTGCCTTTTCCACAGACCACCAGCCGGTCAAAATCGGCATTGGCGAACCGGCAAAGTCCGTGGAGGAGCTCCACACCTCCTATGAAAATGCCCAGTTTGCCCTGCGTGTCCTGGAGCACCGCAGCCTGCACCCCAGCCACTGCCTGGCTCACAGGGAGGTCCTGCTGGAGAGGCTTGCGGTGAGCCTGCCGGAATCGGTCTGTCAGGCGGCCCGGCGCAGCCGGTTCCAGCCGATCTGGGATGCAAAAAACCGGGCGGAGATCGACCAGCTGATCGAAGCCTGGGTACTGCTGCGCTTCAACTTTACCCTGACCGCCCAGACGCTCCACATCCACAAAAGCACGCTGGCCTACCGTTTCCAGAGGTTCCGCACCCTTTACGGCCTGGATCTGTATGACCCGGACAGCGTTCTCGCCCTCTATCTCCTGCTGCTGAGAGAGCGCCTGTCCTGAGTTCAGCGCGGCATTTCTCCTACGATTCATAGGAGAAATCCCAAAAATCATCTTTATTTTTCCCTCGTTCCTCCCGAAGACAGGTTTGATTATATTGTGTTAAACTCTTCTCAGAAAGCAAGGTTATCTGGATGTTTTGCACAAATATTAAAGGGAGGAACGAAATATGTCATCGAAAAAAATCGCGATTCTGGGCGGCGGCAATGGCGCCCACGCCATGGCGGCCGAGTTTACTCTGCGCGGCCACACCGTCAATCTGTACGAGATGCCTCAGTTTAAGGACAACATGCGCAAGGTCTTTGAGACCGGTACCATCACCGCAAAAGGCGTTTTCAGCGGCGTTGCCAAGCTGAATCTGGTCACAGATGACATCGTCCAGGCCGTGGAGGGCTGCCGGTACGTCTGTATCGTGGCCCCCGCCTTCGCCCATGAGGGCTATGCCCAGCTTCTCAAGGGACACCTAACCGCAGAGCAGATCGTGGTCACCTTCCCCGGCGCCTTCTCCGCTCTGCGGCTGAAAAAGGCTTTCGGCGACGGTCCCGACTGCCCGGTCTTCGCCGACGCCAACAATCTCCCCTATGACGCCCGCCTGACCGCACCCGGTTCCGGCATCGTCAACGTCTTCGGACGAAACCCCATCAACATCGCCTTCCTCCCCGCCGACCGGGGCCCCGCCCTCATTGATGAGATGAGAGAGGACCTCTTCCCCTTCGTGAAGGTCTACCACGACGTTCTGGAGTGTGGCCTGGCCATCGTCAACCCGGACTGGCACGCCGGCCCGGTACTGTTCAACATCAGCAACATCGAAAGCCCCCATGTGAACTTCTTCCTCTACGAGCACGGCTGGACCCCGTCGGCCTGCAAGCTGAACCTGGCCATGGACAAGGAGCGCAAGGCCGTGGGCAACGCCCTGGGCTACAATCTGCGCCCCATGGAGGACTTCAGCGGGAAATCCGAGGACTACGTCTGGACCTGGGAGGACCTGTACGCCGCCGGTCACGGCAGCATCGGCCTGACCCCCATCTGCGGCCCCAACGACATCCAGAGCCGCTATCTCACCGAGGATATCCCCTTCGGCCTGGTGCCCTGGGCCGCCATCGCCGAGCTGGTCGGCGTCCCCATGCCCCTCACCAACGGCTTTATTGACATCATCAATGTGGTGCACGGGAAGGACTGGAGAAAAGAGGGGTGCAGCGCCGAGGACCTGGGTCTCGCCGGCATGGACAGGGACGCCCTTCTCTCCTACGTCAACACGGGTAAAAAGTGACCGACCCCACGTGCACGGGCCGCAGAACATCTGGAATGGATAGGGGTGGACGTCTATGAAACATACCACACGGGTAAATTGGAAATCGGTGCTCCGGCTGGGCGGAGCATTTACGGCCTATCAGATCGGTTCCGGCTTCGCGTCCGGGCAGGAGACCATGCAGTATCTGGGGACCTTCGGCGGGATCTACCCCTTTGTTCTGCCCGTCATCGTGCTGATCTTCGTCACCATCTACTGTGTCCTCAGCTACCGGACGGGCTACCTCTGCCGCTTTGACGACCCCAACGACGCCTATGAATACTACTGCGGCAGGGTGGCCGGCAAGCTCATCAACCTCTTTACCAATCTGTTGATCGGCGCCTCCATTCTGATTATGTTCGCAGGCTGCGGCGCCACCATCCACCAGTATTTGGGCACCCCCGTCTGGGTCGGCTCCATGGTGATCGGCGTGCTCTCCGCCGTGGTCGTCTGCCTGGGTCTGGAGAAGGTATCCACAGTCCTGGGGTCCTGCGGCGTGCTAATCATCCTGGTCATGGCGGTCGCAGGGGCCTACACCATCGCCACCGCAGATACCGGCATCCTGGAGGCCCAGAAAAACCTGGAGACCTATGTCAGCGAGGGGATCTTCCTCCGAATCTCCGTCTTCGGTATCGACAACCCCATCCTGACCACCCTCTCCTTCGTCGGCATGGGTCTGGCCCTGGCCGTCACCTTCAATGTTTCCCTGGGCGAGACCTGCAAAAGCAAGGAGGAGTGTCTGGCCGGCGGGATCTGCTCTGGTATCTTTTTCACACTGGGCGTGATTATGGTCCTCTTCACCATGCTGCTCAACCTGGACTACATTGCTCAGAAGGGGGCCATGATCCCCATGCTGGCCGCTATCGAAAACTCTATGCCCATCCTGACCCTCCCCTACACAGTCATTGTGTGCGTGGGCATCTTCACCACCATCGTGGGGTACCTGTGGGTAGGCGGAAGGCGGTTCGGCGGCAAGGACGGAACCTGGCGGCAGCGCATCGTCGTCATCCTCATGACGGTGGTCGGCATCACAGTGGGCTCCCTGATCCCCCTGGACCGGCTGGTCAACACCATCTATCCCCTGGTAAGCTACGTCGGTCTTGCCATCTTCGTCTGCATGATCGTCCGCTCCATCGCAGCGGCGCGCGGGCACAGAGCGGCTCCGACCCCTGCAGACTCTGACGCCGGCTGACGTCGTTCCCCGGAAGGATGCGGCGGCGCAGCCCAGCCCTTCTGCCGGGACAACGCAGTCCCAAAGCATAAAACTTCATGCGCCAAGCACGCACCATGAAAACGGGGAAAGGCTTGTGGCGCATGAAGTTTATGCGCATATGGGCCATCCCGGCCCATGCGCTTTGATTGCATGGCCGTGCCGCTGAAAGCGGCACATGGCCAATTTGCTCTGCAAAAGCATAGCAAAAATGGCCTGCACCCTTTGGTGCAGGCCATTTTTTATGCGTTTTAATAGCAGGCGATGTTGCTGTCGGTGCGGGACTCGGTGCCGCCCACCAGCACGCCGTTGTCCAGCCGGACGATCATCTGTCCCCGGCCAAAGCTGGGGGTGGAGAGCTCGGGGCGGATGCTGTGGCCCATGCGCTGGAGCTTCCGGGCCATCTCCATGGAGAAGCGGGTCTCCACGGTGACGGTATTGTCCCGCATCCACTGCCAGCGGGGGGCGTCCAGGGCCTGCTGGGGGTCCAGGTGGAAGTCCACATAGTTCATGACCACCTGAACGTGACCCTGGGGCTGCATGTAGCCGCCCATGACGCCGAAGGGGCCCACAGCTTTGCCATCCTTCAGGAGGAATCCGGGGATGATGGTGTGATAGCTGCGCTTGCCGGGCTGGAGGGCGTTGGCGTCCTTCTCGTCCAGGGAGAAGTCGTGTCCCCGGTTCTGGAGGGAGACGCCGGTGCCCGTGACCACCACGCCGGAGCCGAAGCCCATATAGTTGGACTGGATAAAGGAGACCATGTTGCCCTCCCCGTCGGCGCAGCAGAGATAGACGGTGCCGCTCTTGGGGGGGATGGCATGGGTGTAGACCCGGGCGGTCTCCCCCATCTCGGCGGCGCGCTGGGCGCCGTAGGCGGGGTCCAGCAGCCGGTGGTAGTCCAGCTCCATGTGGTCGGGGTCGGTGACATAGTGGAAGGCGTCGGCAAAGGCCATCTTCATGGCCTCCAGCTGCCGGTGGTAGGTAAGGGGGCTCTCCTTCTCGGGGAAGTCGAACTCCTTGAGGATGTTGAGGGCCATGAGGGCCACGATGCCCTGGCCATTGGGGGGGATCTCGCAGACCTGGTAGCCCCGGTAGTCCACCATGATGGGCTCCACCCATCTGGCCTCATAGGCGGCCAGGTCCTCATACCGCAGGTAGCCGCCGAAGCGCCTGCTGTCGGCGTCGATCTTTTTGGCGATCTCCCCGGTGTAGAAGGCGGCGGCATTGGTCGCGCCGATGGCCTCCAGCGTGTCGGCGTGGTTGGGCAGGCGGATCAGGTCTCCCGCCTCGTAGGGCCTGCCCTCGGGGGTGAAGGTCTTATACCACTCGTCAAAGACGGGACCGGTGCAGGTCTCACGGAACTTCTCATAGGCCCGCTGCCACATGACGGCCAGGTTGGGGGCGCAGGGGTAGCCCTCCCGGGCATAGCGGACGGCGGGGGCCACATTTTCGGCCAGGGTCCGCCGACCGAAGCGGCCCGTCAGCTCGGCCCAGGCTTTGGGGGCGCCGGGCACCGTGACCGGCGTCCAACCGTAGGTGGGCATCTTGCCCTGCTCGTCGCTGCCGTCGGCCAGGATCCTCTCGATGGAGGCCGCCATGGGGGCAGGGCCGCTGGCGTTGAGGCCGTAGAGCTTCTGGTCCTTGGCCGACCACACCAGGGCAAAGGCGTCGGAGCCGATGCCGTTAGCGGAGGGCTCCACCACGGTGAGGGCGGCGGCGGCAGCCACAGCGGCATCCATGGCGTTGCCCCCCTTCTGGAGGGCCTCCAGTCCGGCGGCGGCGGCCTGGGGACTGGAACAGTTCACCATGCCGCCCCGGGCATAAAGGGGGTAGCGTTGGGAGGGATAGGGCTGGTAGACGGGATCGAAGGGCGTATCCATGAGACAGCCTCCTTATATTTTGTGATAATATACCATTTCCTGGGGCGAGGTCGCCCCAGGAAATGAAAATGGTCCTTATTTCTTGTCGTAGAGGTGGCAGGCCACAAAGTGGCCGGGCTCCTTTTCCACGATGGGGGGCTTTTCCTTGGTGCAGATCTCCATGCACTTGGAGCAACGGGTGTGGAAGGGGCAGCCCTTGGGGGGATTCATGGCGCTGGGCACATCGCCCTCCAGCACCGACTCGGTGGAGTGCTCCTGGCCGATCTTCAGCCGGGGGACAGCGGAGAGCAGGGAGTCGGTATAGGGGTGAAGGGGATTGTGGAAGAGCTCCTTGCTCTCGGCCAGCTCGCAGACGTTGCCCAGGTACATGACCACGATGCGGTCACAGAAGTGCTTGACCACACCCAGGTCGTGGGTGATGAAGAAGTAGGTGAGGTGCTTTTCCTCGCTGAGCGCGCCCAGGAGCTGGAGGATCTGGGCCTGGACGGAGACGTCCAGGGCGGAGACCGACTCGTCCAGCACCACGAATCTGGTGTCCAGGGCGATGGCCCGTGCGATGCCCACCCGCTGCTTCTGGCCGCCGGAGAGGGCGTGTGGATAGGAGTAGTAGTGCTCCCGCTTCAGACCCACCTTTTCCAGCAGCTCCATGGTCTTTTCCTTCCGCACGTCGGCGGGGTAGTCGGTGTTGATGACGTAGACCTCTTCAATGGACTTGCCGATGGACTGCCGGGGGTCCAGGCTGGCGGCGGGGTCCTGGAAGATCATCTGCATCTCCCGGCGCATGTCCCGCATCTCTTCCTTGGTGAGCTTGCCCAGGTTGATGCCGGTCTCGTAGTTGCCGTCCAGCTTGGCCTGGTAGGCGGGGTCCAGGGTGCGCTCGGTGATGGGCAGGATATCCTTCCCGTGGTAGTCCTGCCAGGCCTTGACCCGGAAGCCCTTGGCTGCCTCCACATGGCCCTGGGCCTCCTTGCGGGCGGCCTCCATCTTCTCCTTGAGGGCGGCGTCGGCCTTGCCGGCCACCCTGCCCTCCTCGTACTGCTTCTCCAGGTCCCGGAACTTTTTGATGGAATCAGAGGCGGCGGCGGTCTCCTTCTGGGCCTTGTCAAAGAGGGCCTGAACGGCGGGCAGATCCTTGCACAGGATCAGGGAGCCCACGGTGCGGGAGCCCTCACGGAGCTGCCGGGAGGCGTCCTTTTTCAGCTCCTTGGACTTGAACTCCAGGGTGCTGAGCTTTTTCTGGAGGGCGGCCTCCTTTTTGACCTCCTTGGCGGTGCCCAGGGCGGAGAGGGCGTCGATCTCCTTTTTCAGGACCTCCGCCTTCTTGTCCACCTCCAGGGACTTCTGATAGAACTCCCCCGCCTTCTTCTGGTACTCGGGGAGCTTGGCGATCTCCTTGGCCAGATACTTGGGGCACATCTCGTCCAGGGTGCGGCCATGGTAGATGCAGGCCCCGCTGGTCTGGGGGTAGAGCTGGAGGATGACCCGGCCCAACGTGGACTTGCCGCAGCCCGACTCGCCCACCACGCCGAACTTCTCGCCCTCATAGATGGAAAAGGACACATCCTCCAGAGCCTTGACGCTCACGCCCCGGCGGACGGGGAAGTATTTTTTCAGCTTCTTGAGTTCCAGAAGCACCTTTCTCTCGTCACTCATTTCCTGTGCTCCTCCTCCACTTTGTGGCAGCAAACCGTATGCCCGGGCTCGATCTCCAGCTCTGCGGGGACCTCCGTCCGGCACCGCTCGGTGGCATAGGGGCACCGGGGGTGGAACCGGCAGCCGCCGATGTCCTCGGTGATGTTGGGGAAGGTGCCGGGGATGGGCTGGATGTCAAAGTCATCCTCGTCCACGTTGGGCACCGCCTTCATGAGGCCCACGGTATACGGGTGGAGGGGCTTGGAGAAGATGGCCTCGATGCTGCCCTCCTCCACCTTCCGCCCGGAATAGAGGATGATGACCCGGTCGGCGATCTCGGCCACCACGCCCAGGTCGTGGGTGATGAACAAAACGCCGGTGCTCACATCCTTCTTGAGCTTGTTGAGCAGCACCAGCACCTGCTTCTGGATGGTCACGTCCAGGGCGGTGGTGGGCTCGTCGGCGATGAGAAGGCTGGGTTCCACCGCCATGACCATGGCGATCATGATGCGCTGGCGCAGGCCGCCGGAGAGCTGGAAGGGGTACTGCTTCATCCGGGCCTCCGGATTGGCGATGCCCACCTTCTCCAGATAGGTGACGGCCACCTTCCAAGCCTCCTCCTTGCTCAGCCCCTTGTGGAGGCGCAGGCCCTCGGTGAGCTGACGGCCAATGGTGAGCAGGGGGTTGAGGGCGGTCATGGGCTCCTGGAAGATCATGCCCATCTTTTTGCCCCGGAGCTCATTGCGCTCCCTGGAGGAGAGGGTGGTGAGCTCCTGACCGCCCAGCTTGATGCTGCCGGAGACCACCCGGCCGTTGTTGGGCAGCAGGTCCATGATGGACAGGGTGGTGACGCTCTTGCCGCAGCCCGACTCGCCCACCATGCACACCGTCTCATTCTCATTGATGTCGAAGGAGATGCCCCGAAGGACCTCATATTCTTTTTTCCCGATCCGGAAGGTGGTGACCAGATCCTTCACCTCAAGCACTTTTCCCATACGGAATGTTGCCTCCTTCAGCTGTATCCTGAGGTCCGGTCTCCGACAAGCGGAGAACAGACCTCAGGACACAAATGTTTGTGTCCTGAATGCCGGTCGGCCCGGCGGACGGAGCAGCCGCCCGCCGGGAGCCGGATACGCGCGCCTGGGTCAGCCGGCCAGCTGAAAGTCCTTGATGTAGAAGGCGCTGCCGGCGTCTATGGTGACGTTGGTGTACTGGTTGCTGAAACAGAAGAGGTTGGTGGAGTTGTAGACGGGCTGAACGTAGGCCCCGTCCTGGAGCACCGCGTTGCACGCCAGCAGGTTCTCGGTACGCACGGCGGCGTCGGCGGTGGTCTTACTGGCGTCGATGGCGGCGTCCACCTGGGCCCAGTCGGCGTCATCCAGGCGCACCCGGCGCAGACCGTTCACGGAGTGGAAGTTGGGCTCCATGAGCTCGGTGCCGTCACGGGTCACGTTGGACCAGGAGGCCAGGCTGATGTCGAAGCGGTTGTCCACCTTGCTCTCGGTGAGCCAGGCAGACCAGTCCATGTTCTCAATCTGTACGTTGTTGAAGCCGGCCTGGGTCAGATTGGACTGGAAGTACTCGCCCATCTGGAGGTAAATGGGGGTGGTGGGCACCAGGAAGGTGATCTTCTCATCGGCCCAGCCGGGGTGAGCGTCCAGAATGGCCTTGGCCCCCTCGGGATCGTAGGCGATGTTGTGCTCCTCGGCGGAGGGCTCATAGCCGAAGACCTTGGGACCGATGACAGAGTTGGCCACCTCGGCATAGCCCTGCATCATGTACTCCACATAGCCCTCCTTGTCGATGGCTTTGGCCAGGGCGACGCGGAAGTCCTTCTCGGCCATGATGGGGTTGACGGAGGAATTGGCGCGCATCATCATGTAGTAGATCACGGCAGCCTCGGAAGTGGCCACGGTGACGGAGGAATTGTTTTCTACTCGGGAAATCTGCTCCACGCTGATCTTGGGCATGAAGTCGGCCTCGCCGGTCTCCATCCGGGACACGGCGGTGGACTCATCGGCGATGATGGTCATGGTCACGTCCTTGATGGCGGGCGCCTCGCCCCAGTATTCGTCGTTCCGGGTGAGGACCACGTTGGAGCCG
>NZ_JAPFEA010000075.1 GCF_026169115.1 Intestinimonas sp.
CCTTTGGGAAGTAATCAAGACTCAGGCCTATGTTGACCACATTTCCATTCCTGAGAACAAAATCTCTGTTCAGAATGGGACGATAACGGTTGATCTGAAAACCGGAGAATTGAGTTTTGATGAAACCATGATCTTCTCCCCTCACCGTCTCGACTGCAACTTTGGCCCTTCTGTGAAGGTTAAGACCCCGACTCGGTTTCTCGAATGGGTTAATAACCTCATTCATGAATATGATCGTGACGGCTTTCAGGAGTATTGCGGTTATCTTCTTCTCCCTATCACGAAACTGCAAAAGGCTATGGTTCTTTTGGGGCGAGGGCAGGAGGGAAAAAGCCGTATCGGTTTAATCTTGCATTATCTGTTCGGAAATTCCTGTGTTGGTTCTTCTGTCGAGTATTTTGAAACAAATCAGTTTGCAATGCCAAGGGCAGAAAACAAGCTGGTTCTGTTTCAGGACGATTTGAAGAAGGACAAGCTAAAATCCACCGAAGTGTTTAAGATGATGGTTTCAGCGGAAGTGCCAGTGCAAGCAGAGCAGAAAGGTGAACCTTCTTATTCCTTCCGTCCGTATGCGAGATGGGTTATATGCTCCAATGCTCCTCTCACTGCCCTATCTGACAGTGGTCATGGTTTTTACCGCCGCTTGTATGTTATCCGTGTGAAAAACCGTCCTCCTGATAGAAAAGATGACCCTTTCTATTTCGAGCCGATGAAGGACGAAATGGACGGCATTTTCATTTGGATGTTGCAAGGCTTACAGCGACTTATCCAGAACGGGTGGCAGCTTAGTCAAAGCCGAGAGTCCCAAGAAATTGTAGAGAGTCAGCAGGAGCAGGCAAACTCAATGATCGGTTTTATGAACAGCGAGTTGTCCTTCGGTTCTCCATACAATGTGACTAAGGCAAAGTTGTATTCAGCGTATGTTTCCTATTGCACGAAGAACCAGATTATTCCCGAAAAGAAAGCCGAAGTGTGGGCTTTCTTTGAAGAACAGATGGACAATTTGAAAATCAAAAAGTCAAAACACCTTGGAGAAAACCGAGGGAGTGAGGGTTATACCGGTATGACGCTGAAATCCACAGCAGCGGTCTACGACTTGTTAAACAGCAAATAAACAGAAGGAGGTACGGTAGTGTATTTCAAAGATAAAGCCGGGCGAATGTGGCTCCAAACAGATAACGGTTTCCGGAATATCGGAGTTTCCGTCAAAGAAGAAACCGTTACCTTCAAAAAGATTGCTTCTGTGGAAATCATGCCGAGTCCCGTGCTTGTTCCTTCCATCGAAGGAGCAGTCCCGATGACATTGCGGCAAGCGGTGTCAAAGCTCGGTATCACAGAGGAAAGCCCCTTGCAACCATTGAAAAACCTGAACAATTTGGAGGTATGAACAAATGAACAAAAATTATTTTTCTGATGGTATTATGCGCCGCATGAGACAGTACACTTTGGCTCTGAGCAAATATGCTCATTCCAAGGACAAAGACATGGAAAATATACTGTCCCTCAAAAAGGCTGACGAGATCACACAGACGGTCTATGACCGTGAGGTTGAAAAAATCAATCAGCAGATTGGAGACCAGCGGAAAAAGCTACTGTCTGAGGTTCAGGCAGACCTCATGGGAACCTTTGACAAAATGCGTGAGATTGCGAAAACGCAGATTAGCAAGGCTCCTACTCCCGAAATGGTAAGTACGCTTCAAATCCTGTCCATGTTGGACAATATTACACCGACTCAGTTTTCTCTTTACGCTGAACAAATGGCAGATTGCCCCCTCGCAATGCAGCGGTTACAGCAAATTGCAACGGCACACAACCAACGCATTGTTATTGATGACCCTGATACTAAGTTGAGAGCCTTGGACACTTTAGAGGGACATCTTGTTAATTTCCTGAACAGTTATGATGGTGTTGAGGAACATTGCCCTTATTCTGTGCGGGATATGTACCGTTATTTCCGTCCCGATGACCAGTACATGGGAAACAGGTGTTCCCCCACAGATACCGACAAGGTCAATGAGCAATTTTGGGATGAATTTGTTGGTATGTCTTCTTTCAAGGTATTTGAAGACCCTAATGCCATTCCTGGTAAGCCGAAAGCCCAGTATTTCTTTACTGATGTGAAGGCTTTGTCTGCCTTTCTTAAAAAGATGACTGAGGTGGAGGGTATTACTGACTCTATGGTGGAGGAAACCGAAGAGATAATCCTTAAAAATTGCCCTGAACGGTACGGAGCCGTTCTTCGCAACTATCGGTCTACCGGCGAAATTATGGATTTGAATGAACCATCTATTTAACTAAATATGAATAGGAAGTGAAATTTAATTATGCCAGATACTATGAGCTTTGGTGCACTGGATTACTCCGGTAAGCTATTTAATAAGGGCAACACCCGTTGCCCCCTTTCTTCTATGATTGGAGGAAACGCTAAAGTTTCCAACACTGTTGAGTTTCCAACCGGTCAGGAATATGAGAACGGCTCTTTGACCGCTCCCGAAGCCACTTCTGTCACTCGTGCTCAGAAGACCAATGTGACTCAGATTTTCCATGAAACCGTTGGCGTTTCTTATGCCAAGGAGTCCAACATGGGCACTCTGAGCGGTCTGAATGTAGCCAATCAGCAGGCCAACCCTATCAATGAGCTGGACTTCCAGGTGGATGCGAAAATGCAGAAGATCAATCGGGACATTGAGTACACCTTCATCAACGGTGTGTATCAGAAAGCTACCACCGACGATCAGGCCAATAAAACCCGTGGTCTGGTGACTGCAATTACTACTAATGTTCTCGATTTGAAAAAAAAGAAGTCCCTCACGGTATTTGAAGTTACTCGTCTTATGGGGATGATTTATGACAGTCATGCTCCCGTATCTAATCTGGTTCTTATGGTTGATATTGATAGCCTATATCAGCTTAATGCGGACGCTGCAACCAATGGCCTAACTATTGTTCCTGAGTCGAGAGAGGTGTGTGGAATTTCTCTTTCAACACTTGTTACCCCACTCGGAGATGTAAATATATGTTTGGGTGAGTGTCTTCCCGCTGGTACCGCTCTGCTGCTGAACCTGGGTGTAATTGCTCCTGTATTCCAGCCTGTTCCCGGTAAGGGTAACTTCTTCCTGGAAAAGCTATATAAAGCTGGCGGCAGTAAACGGTATCAGCTCTTTGGTCAGATCGGTCTTGACCACGGCCCCGAGTGGTATCACGGCAAGATTGTAAATATCACAACTGGTTTTACAGCACCGAATTATGCTGAGAAAATCGTGATTAGCAATAATAGCACCTCTCCCGTTTTCACTTTTGAACAGACTACAACGAAAGGATGATTGACTAATGTATATTGACCCGTTTGTTGCCGGAATTCTGGCTACTGTTGGAACTGAAATGTTTCTGATTATTGCTTGGGCTATTATTAACACGCTGCGAAAGTAATCCCACAGGCGGGAGCGGGTTTCCCGTTTCCCGCCTATTTTTAATTTATACAGGAAGGAGATGAATGGAATGGCAGAAGATAATGTGAAAATTCAAGGCTTGGAATTTGAAATAGTCGCTCATTGTGATGAAACTGAGAAGAAATTAGGAAATCTGACTCAGACTCTCGAAAGATTGAAAAAGGCAGTTTCCGGGTTTGACGCTTCTCCTGTTACTTCTGCAATAAAAGATACGGGGGACGCTGCACAAAACATTGGTAACTCTAAACTCGCAAAATTAAAGTCTACGCTTTCTAAAGTTGGAAGTGCCGTGAAGAATTTGAAGGGGAAAGTCGGTGATTTTGCTTCTTCGCCTATTCGAGTAGATGTTGCGAGCGCAGACAGTATATCGGGGTTGACTGCTGTTTCCGATAGGGTGAGTAATCTCACTCATAATGTTGATCGTCTAAAGGCTGCGCTGTCTGGCTTGAAGGGACTCCCGGGGAAAATTGGAAAATCTTTGGGCGGGTTATTCTCCATCATTCCAAGGAAATTTGGAAATATGGTGCAGATTATCGGGAGAGGAATTATGTATTCCCTCATGTATAACCTGATATATTCGGCGTTTAACCTCATCAGGAAAGCATTTTCGGAAGGGTTTAACAACCTTTATCAGTATTCCAAAGAATTTAGCGGTCGCTTCTCCAAATCAATGGACTCGATTGCGTCCAGCGCACTATATTTGAAAAACAGTCTTGCTACTGCATTTGCCCCGCTGGTTGACACACTCGCCCCAGCACTCGATATGATTGTAAACAAGATTGTGACAGTATTCAATCTGTTTGCTCAGCTAATGGCGGCTTTGTCCGGCCAATCCACCTATACTCGTGCGGTCAAGAGCATGACTGAATTTGCAGAAAGCACAAGCGGAGCAACAAAGGAGCTAAAAAGTTTTACCGCCGGGTTTGACGAACTAAATGTATTTAATAAGAATTCAGGTGCTGGTGTTTCTGCCGCTATCCCTGACTATGGTTCCATGTTCGAGGAAGCACCTATTGAGAACGGAATTCAGGCAGTAGCTAATAAACTGCGAGCCGTTTTTGGGTGGGTTGAAGATCATCTTGGCATTATAAAAAATCTGGCTCTCTCTATCGGTGCTGGATTTTTAGCATGGAAAATTGCTTCTCTATTTACAGACAATCTGAAAACTATCGGAACGATTGCTCTTTCTGTGGCAGGAAGTGTAATGCTTGTAAGAAGTGGTCTTGACGCTTGGAATAACGGGGTGAATTTTGATAACCTGATAGGAATGTTGATCGGAATAGGCGCACTTGCGGGTGGACTTGCTCTAAGCTTTGGCGGTGTCGGTGCGGCAATTGGCTTGATTGTAGGTGGAATATCTTTACTGGCTGTTGGTATAAAGGATGTTTTCGAGAATGGGTTTAGTCCTGAAAATCTTTTGGCTATTGAAGCAGGAATAATGGCGATTGGTGGCGCAATCTCGTTGTTAACCCATAGTCCCATTCCGCTACTCATTGCCGCTGTTGCGGGTATTGCTGTAGCGGTTGCCGCTAATTGGGACGCTATCGCTGTGGCCCTGGATAAACCGATTGAAAAAATTGGTGTCATCCTTAGTGCCGCCCCATTGGTCATCGGTGCAATTCTCGCATTTAGTGGCGCAAATATCCCACTTGGAATAGGCCTTATGGTTGCAGGAGCTATACCGCTTGCTACTACGGCTATCATGAATTGGAATGGCGTAAGTGACAAAGTGAAAAATGTAGTCGCTGGTATTATGGGTGTCGTATCTGTTGCTCTCCTGGCTGTTGGTGCGGTTGTGGCCTTTTCCGGCACCAATGTACCTCTCGGATTGGCTCTGTTGGCTGCTGGTGCATTAACACTCGGAACAGCAATTATCCCAAACTGGGACAGCCTTTCCAGCACAGTTCGTAAAGTGATTAGTGTAATTATGGGCATAGTTGGCGGTGCTCTATTAGCAGTTGGTGCTATTCTGGCCTTTTCCAGTACCAATATTCCTCTCGGAATTGGGTTAATGGCAACTGGTGCCCTGGCGTTGGGTACTGCTGCTGCACTAAATTGGAACACTGTCGTAACTGCGGTTAAAAAGACTGTTTCGGTTCTTACAGGTATTCTGTCCGGTGCATTGATTGTTCTCGGTACTCTGCTTCTACTTTCCGGTGCTGGCGTTGGCCTTGGCCTTGCGGTGCTTGCCGCCGGATTGTCCCTGTCCTATGCAGCGTGGACACTGGACGATAACCCCATTACCAGATTTGTAAAGCAGATGGCAAATTCCATCATTGGTCTTATTAACGGGGTCATTGACGCAATCAATGATTTGTTCCACATTCAGTTCAGCGGTTTGACGATTGCTGGTATTACCCTTATCCCGGCTTTTGATATTCGTCTGGTCAACATCCCGCATATCCCCATGTTTGAGGACGGCGGTTTCCCGGACGAAGGGCAGCTCTTTATTGCGAGAGAAGCCGGTGCAGAGATGGTTGGTTCCATTGGTCGCAGGACTGCGGTTGCCAACAACGATCAGATTGTTGAGGGTATCTCTGCTGGTGTCAGCGTTGCCAATGACGGCGTGATTGCTGCGATCTACGCTCTTATGAGCGTTGTCGAGGACAAGGATTTGTCCGTGTCCATTGGAGATGAAGTAATCGGTCGATCTTATGACCGATATGAACGAAACCGAGGTGTCCGTGTAAATAGCGGTGCCTTTGCAAATGCCTACTAAGGGGGTAAAGGGTATGGCAAGTTTTATCAAGATCAACGGGAAGCCCTATCCTTGCCCCCACCGGGGCTTGAGCTGTTAAGGCCAGGGAGGGCGGTGTATAGCAAGTGAAAGCAGCTATGCTCTTCGAGATTGCGTCACCATACACAAAACAAGAGTTGTATGATCTTTGGCGTAATTTCCGCACTAATCCCAACGCAGACAAAATGCTTTCTGATTTTATGGAAAGTGATACAACTTGTGCAATGCAACTCACTGATGAATTCGAGAGAAAATTTCAGCATGACCACTGCTATAAGCGTGAAGGAAAGGACAGAAACACGCTATGAAATATGATGAATACCGCCGCAAGAAGTGGCGGGAGCGTATTAAATTTGACCGGCGCAATCAAGTCGACATTGAAGAAACAGTGTGGGAAATGCGGCAGACATTCGGTCACTTGTGTTTTGAGTGCCAATTCAAGCGAGATTGTCCGCACAAGAAAGGCGGCACTACCGCCCTTCTGCTCTGCCCTCACTTTCTTCAAAAGGGAATGGAGGAAAACCACCTTGAACGATTTGTCTTCTGCCCCCAAGCGGGTAGCTCTGGAACAGGGTATCAATCTTATGGTTCGGACAGGGGCTTTGACTCTCCACGGTATCAACCCTAAACAGGAGGTAAAAATTGAATGGAAAAGCAAGAAAAAGAAGTGACTGATCTGGTTTCTAAGGCAATGGCTGAAAAAGCTGTTTCCCAAATGAAACGCTCCAAAAGAGTGTATGGGAATTTCACATCGACTAAGGGCGAAATGACAGCAAACATTGTATTGGGTACTCTAACAAATCTCGATCAAGCGATCTCCCGCCCAAAGTGCGAGTATGGTGATTTGGAAACCGCCAAAGAACGCACTCAGGAATATCTTATCGCTTGTTCTGAGCGTCAGCTTATCCCCACAATGGAAGGGTGGGCTATTGCCCTGGGGATTGGTCGTACTACTTTATATAAGTGGTTCAATGAGTCCAATGTTCGCCAATGCAAGGAGTTCAATGAGTTCATTATGATTACCCGTGACGCTATCATGAGCGTTATGAGTCAGTCAGCATTCCAAAAGAATATCGACACAGTTTGGTCTATCTTTTATGGTAAGAACTTCTATGGCATGAGCGATAAAACCGAAATCATGGTTACTCCTCCGGAAAGCCCGTTCGGTGAAAGTACTTCCCCAGAAGAATTGCAACAGAAGTATCTTATTAACACAACGGATTACTATGAAGATTTGGACTCCGAGGAAAGCTAACCCAACCGTCCTGTGAAAACAGATAAAGAAAAGAGCGGTTAAGTGTGTCAGACTTAACCGCTCTCTCACAAATCACTTTTCACTTTTGATTTCCATGATTTCATCGGGGGTCACCGAAAGAAACTCGCAAATTCTTTCGAGCATTTTTCCCGAAATGACTTCTCCCCTACCCATTGCCGAGATTGTGTTGGGGGAAAGTTTGGCGGCAACACGAAGTTGCTCTTTAGTCATTCCCCTTTCTACAAGCAGCTTCCACAGTTTTGTGTAGGAAAAAGGCATTATTGGCAATGCGGTTCACTCCTTTCCTGAAACTTAACCGTGATAATTATAACACGCTCTTTTCCAAAGCGCAAGGGAAATCTACTTTATTACATAGACTATCTATTAAATATTGTAGAAAACTATTGACAGGAATACCTGGATGATGTATAGCGTCTACTGTAAACAATAGAAATTCTATTTTATATGATAGTTATTTGGGGGAGGAGTGTTTTTATGGCTCATACCGCACCATTGAAGAATAAAAGCGGCGTTGTTTATGGGTATCAAGTCAAAGTCTATCGTGGGCGGGACGCAAACGGCAGGCAGTTGAAGCCTTTTAGTACCGTGTGGAGAATTCCAGAGGGAATGAAGAACCAGCGCACGATACAGAAAGAGCTTGATAAATTCGCTGTCCTGTATGAGCAGCAATGCAAAGAAGGTCAGGTGTCCACTGAGAAAAAGACCTTTACCGCCTATGCTGAGTATTTCATGACCCTGAAAGAGCGAGATCGGAAGCACAGCACTGTGGAGCGGTATCGTGAGTTGCTTGTTCGTATCAATGCAGAAATCGGTCACATGAAATTGACCGATATAAACTGCGAACACCTGAACCGCTTTTATGTCAAATTGGGGAAGAAAGGTCAAAATAAGAAGACCGGCGAAGACCTTTCCCCGAAGACAATCGCGGAACACCATAGGTTGATACACGGTATTTTCAATCAGGCAATGAAAGAAGGTCTTGTGCGGCTCAATCCTGCTGAAACTGCTTCCCCTCCCTCGGTGAAGAAAAAGGAAGCGTCCTTTTTCGAGGTAGAAACGGTAGATAAAATCATGAAATGCTTGGAGAAAGAACCTCTCAAATGGCGGTGTATCACGCTCTTGATGATTGCTACCGGCGCACGGCGGGGCGAGATTATGGGGTTAAAGTGGTCTGCTGTTGATTTCAAAAAGGACGAAATCAAGATTTGTAACAATCTTCTCTATTCCAAGCAAAGAGGAATTTATGAAGACAGCCCCAAGACCAATGAAACCCGCTATATTTGTGTGGAACATTCCGTCATGCTGCTTTTGGCCCAATATCGTAGGGAGCAATCTTTACTACGGTTGAAAAAGGGAGAACAATGGGTTAACACTGGCTACTGCTTTACCCGTGAAAGCGGAGGGCCTATGCACCCCGACAGCATTACAGACTGGCTCAATAAGTTCTCTAAAAAATATGATCTTCCTCATATCAACCCTCACAAATTTCGCCACACTCAGGCCAGTATTCTAATCGGTGAAGGTGTTGATATTATCACAGTTGCAAAGAGGTTAGGACATAAAGACCCAAGCACTACCAGTAATATCTATGCTCATGTTTTAGCCAAGGCTGACGCAGAAGCAAATAAAGCTCTTGCAGATGTCCTTTTCAAAAAGAAAGCGTGAATTGATTATGGCAGAGAGAACACCTATCAAAGCAATCAGGGCAAAATGCCTTGATTGTTGCGGGTATCAAATGAGCGAAGTACGGTTATGTCCGGCAACCGACTGTCCCCTATGGGAGTACAGGATGGGCCATAGGCCAAAAAATCGTGAGCAAGCTGAGGATTTTGAAGATATTGATGACAGCAGTTAGATTATACTGCCCTGTTAGTTAATCCGCATTTATTAAAAGCGTAGCCGATGATTTTTCAAAAAAATAGGAGGAAATAATATGCGTTGTTCTATGTCGTTTATGGTTAATGTGATTGACCAGAGTATGTCACCGAAGTTAATACAAGATGACATTGCGTATGTGCGTTCTGGCTTTGAAGTGGATGATAAAGGTATGGGAGCGGTTCTTGTGAGTGACAGCGAAAAACAGCACAGTGAACTTCTTATCCGAAAGGTCTATTTCAAAAATGACCAGATTATTCTAAAACCCCTTAATTCTCACTTTCCCACTTTAATATTTGAAGGTGAAGAGCGAAAGAGTGTGCGGTTACTCGGTGTTGTATATCAAGTAAGCCGTCCATTTGGGACAACCTCTCATTGGATCACCTTGTCCAAGATTGCGACTTCAAACCGAACAGCATTGGAGCGGGAAAGTGGAAATATTACCGGTGAACCTAACAGCGGACTGGAAGGTTGAAATGAGCCGAATAATAAATTTTTCCACTCAAGGGGAGCCCATTTTAAGAACACCGAATGACTCTCCTGAAAATGTTGAATGGACAATCAATATACGGCCCGGACAACAAGAGTTTATTAAGGCAGAAAGAATTATAGAATTGGGTTGCTGGTGTTGTACTATTTATATCCCTTCTCTTGACAAATTAGAGGCGGCAATAGAAAAAGGAAAAAAGGAACTGCTTATTGCAAAAGCTCTCAAACGAGAGATTTCGCTAATAGACTCGGACAACTAAACAAGAAAGGAAAATTGGCATGAGAAAGAAAAGAATTTTTACCCCCGCCGATCTTGGAAAAGACATTGAGATTTTAATGAATACCAAAGATAATCTTGCTACTAAGAGTGAATGTGCCGATTGGCTGACGAAACTATATATTGCTGCGAGCAAACTTGTAATCGCTTATAATACTTTTACGAGCTGTCAATTCGAAGGTGAGCATGGTGCTTTGGTTAAAGCGGTATTTGATGATTTCACAGGAACCATGACTTGCTTACACACAGTAGCGGAAGAAGTTCTGACTAAAATGGAAGGAATGTGATATGAAAACTTTTCCCTTAAAGTAAGAGTGAGGTAGTGTATTATGGAAAAAGAAAGCTTGTTTGTACCAGAGGTGAGAGGTCAAGCTAAAGCATTAGCTCTTTTAATCGCTCAGAATGTCCGAGAGTACTTCAAATGTGAAAAACATCGGAAAGAGTTTGAAGCGTGGTATCTGAGCAAGTATGGAAAACCTTATCAATGGGTAAGTGTATCACAGAAAAAATCTAAGTAACTACGAAAGACCAGAGGGCAAATAAGCTCTCTGGTCTTTCTTCGTTCTCAAAGGTTATATATTTTTATAAGCAAATTGACAAATGCTCCGTATGTAGCCGAGGCGTTAAGATCAATGGGTACATCGTCAATCCAACCATAGGAAGCGGCTTTCATCGGATAATATCCCATAGAGAAAGGCGGCAAATTTTCCCCGTGTAAGCTGTTCCTGAGCTGCTGTAAAGCGTTTGAGAGCGTCAGTGAGATATATTACTGCGTCCCGGTCGATAACGGCCTTACCACAAGCCAGGGTGGGATATGTTGGCTTCGGTTCTTCGGACGGTTCTGGTTTGCTTGGGCGGTGGTTTCCACCAGTAGACGGGCGGGACGGCTTGGGGTCGGGTGTTGGTTGGGGTTCTGGTTTAGGAGTGGGTTCCGGCTCTGGCTCTGGTTCGGGAGCTGCTTTTTTATATAGTACAAATTTTAATGCAGGAGCGGTCAAACTATCTGTTTCAGTTAGAACTTCGGTTTTGTTATCCTCAGAATAGCGGTTACCCTCAATATCAACATACCACGCAAAAGAGTCATATCCACCCGTTGTCAATTCCTCAGAAAACAGGGACACATAATCGTCTGCGCTAATTGCTACGGTTCCATCTGAAAGTAGATCATCTGCGCTCAATTCCCCGGTGTTATCGTAGAGTTTGCAATTTTGAACGATACCGCTCCCAGATAAAAACACTCCACCGCCGGACAAAGCTCTGTTCCCTTTAATTGTACTGTTTTTGATACCCAGGTTTATTCCGGCTATGGCACCGCCATTTCCATTTACCGAGGAATTGTTTGTAAAAGTGCAATTGTCAATGGTGGATGACCCCATAGCATACAGTGCCCCACCATCTCGCTTTGAAGTGCAGCCTGAGAATGTGCAGCTACTTGGATACAGTGAAGTGTTTGTATCAGCATAGATAGCACCACCAATATCAGCGGAGCAATTTATAAAGGTGCAGTCCATAGGATACACCTCGCCTTGGTCTATTCGCATACCGGCCCCAAAACCTTCTGTTGCACAATCCACCCAGGTTAGCCGTGTTGCGTATACAGAATTAGGAGTAGAAACCACTATCTTAGACCCATCGGGCAATCCCGTACCCTCTATGGTCAGATCATATAGCCAGCAATAAGACGCAAGCCCCCAATCGCCCTCAAAGCGCAAAAGGGTTTCGACTCCCTCTGCACCAACGAGTGTTACGGGCTTTCCATCGACCCCCACTGTAACAGGCGTATCAATAAGTATGGTTTGCGTGATTGTAATTTTATCTCCTTCCTCTGCCTGTATGATTGCGTCTTGTAGTTCGGTTAGAGATGATACTTTTGGCATGGTTTCCTGGGCATGGGCTACCGGGATTGCCCCTATCAGCAGTAGTGATAGAAAAGCTGTTCCTAAAAATCGTTTCATGGTATTCCTCCTTTGTATGTATCAGAGTGATTGAGTCTGAACAATCTAACCATTTCATACACCGCTGCTGCTTCTTCGGTTGAAAGATCAGATATATCCAAATAGCGTCTGTTTTCAATGCCCAAAAGATAGTCTGTGGATACCCCAAACAACATAGAAAGGTGTATTAGTATTTCATAGCTTGGGTATCTCATATCGTTTTCATAGGCAGAGATAACAGATCGAGAAACACCAACAAAGTCAGCAACTTGAGATTGGGTCAATTTCTTTGCAACCCGGAGTTGTTTCAAATGGATAGAAAAAAATGCCAGCATACAACCACCTCTAAAGCAAGTTTAGCTGAGGTGCTGACACTGGCGGTAACATGGATGATTGAATTACGGACATGGAAATGTGAAGTAATGCCTGGGCAGTGAACATGATAAAAAGAGGGGTAATTACTCGGAAAAATCCCCCGGCGGGGAGTTTTCAAAAGCAAAATCCCCCATAGTTTTTTATCAACAATTTATCAACTCTTCACTCGGGTAAAGTTTTCGACCAACGAACACAACCAGACACAAGCAGTCAAGAAAAACTAAGCGTATCAAGGGTTTCGTAAGATTTTCAGTTATGAACGGACACAATCAGATAACACCAGACAAGCCCCGCTTTCATCTCATAACCCGGAGGTCGAAGGTTCAAATCCTTCCCCCGCAACCAGAAAAACACCTGTAACCGTATGGTTACAGGTGTTTTTGTTTAGGGTGAATTATACTATCCAAGTGCAAACACTTTAGGGAAATAGAAGAAGTTGTGGATTATTCTCAATGGGTTCAAACTGAAATTCCTCAATAAGTAAAGCGGAGTGACATGTCACTCCGCTTTACTTATTGGAAAACAAATGGTTCTCTACGCCCGTCTTTCATAGTATTTACTGGCCTTGAGCTGAACAATCAGGCGCTTGTAAAACTCGTCTTGGGCCTTGGCGCGCACCTCCTCGGGGTAGTCAAAGAAGCCTTGACCGCTCTTAATGCCTATCTTCCCCTCAGCCACCAGCTTGCGCATAGCATCGCACGCCTTATCTGCGTTGCACAACGCCGGGAACATATTGTCTTCCGCCGCCAGCCACACGTCCAAGCCGCCCATGTCGGCCACCTCCAGCATGCCGGTGGTGGCGTTGCGGAAACAGGGTCCGTATTTCAGAGCCTTGTCGATGTCCTCGGGGAGGGCTGCGCCGATCTCGGCCAGATAAAAGCACTCCCGAGCCTGGGCATGCAGGATGCGGTTGGCCACCATGCCGGTGATGTCCTTCAGGACCCGGACAGGCTGCTTCTCGCAGGCCACATATAGATCGTAGACCTCCTGAAATACCTCCTCCGGCATGTTGCCGAACTTGGAGAGCTCCGCGATGGGAATGAGGTAGGCCGGGTTGTACCAGTGACTCACCATGCACCGATCCTGTCGCTCCGACGCCAGGATCGCCTCCATCTACTCATACTCCGGCGGGAGCAGGGCGGCGTCCGCCCCGATGGAATCGATGACCGCCTTCAGCTCCTCCATAGTCAGTGCCCCGCTGACAGCCACCAGCCACTCCCCGTCAAAGGAAGTTGCGGTCAGAGTGTCAATGTTGGAAAAAATGTAGTACACATCGCCGTTATGGACATACTCCTCCACCAGACCGTCATCCTTCTCGAAGGTGCCCGTGCCCTCCTCCGGCGTGTGGTATAGGGTGGCCCAGGCCGAGTAGGATCGGTCCTCCCCCAGGAAGGTCACATGCGCCGTGTCGCTTCTGCTGAGGTTGGTTATCCGGGGCTCCTGGGCCACGAACCCATCGGGCTGCCAGGTGGGGATGTGGTCCCGGAAGATCTCCAGGTCAGGCAGCGTGGTGCCGGACTGACCACCGTCTCCCCCGCTCCCGTCAGAGGCAGCGGCATCCTGGGAACTGGGGATGACGAACCGAAAGATCTCGTCGGTCCAGCGGGTGATGGCGCCGAGCACATCGATCCCGGCGGCCTGGACCGCCACGATCCCGCTTAACAGGCAGACGGATAGAAGGGCGGCGATGAGCGCCGCTCTTCGCAGTCCCGGTCTCCGGGACTGACGGCCTACTGTGGGGCGGGCGGCGGGGGCGCGGGGACCCGCCTGCGGCGCACCGGCAGGCACGTCCACCTCACTGTCAAAGTCATACAGAGAGCGCCCGTCCGCATAGGGACGGTATTTGGTCTGGAACCGTTCCCAGGCCTCCTCCGCGTCTGCCGGTCCTTTCCGGGCGGCCAGCAGGCCGGCGATATACAAGAGCGTGTCGGGATCCGCTCCCCTGTCCTCCGGCGACTGGAAGTCCAGACGCAGGAGTTCCTCCAGCTCTTCCGTGCTCATCTCGTCATAGTGGGAGCAGTCCCCCGGACTTGTTTCGCTGTGCCCAGACATCCTTTCGCCTCCCCTTTTACAGTGTTCCTGATAAAAGCCATAGATATTTGAGCGCCCTTTTCAAGGGCCCGCAAGTTTCTTCCGCAGAAGTTTCTTGACCCGCGAGACCCGCTTTTTGCAGGCCTCCACGGTGATCCCGGTCTCCTCCGCCGCCTCCAGCATGGTGCAGCCGTCCAGCACCACCCGCTTGAGTAGCTGGAAATCGGCGTGGGCCGCCAGATCCCCATAGAGTAGAGCCACGTCCTCCTCGTCATATACCAGCAGGGTGTCCAGATGTTCCGCCTGGATAGACCGCATGATCAGGCGGTTCATGGCGACCCGCTGGCGGCTCCGGTTGCGTATGACGTTCTGGAGCACCCGCATGAGCCAGCCTTTGGGGTTGTCCCGGGTAAAGGCATCCTCCGCCTTCACGCAGAGGATGCAGAAGGCGTCCTGCACCGCCTCCTCCGCCAGGTCCCGGTCCCGCAGGATACAGGAGGCGTAGGCAAACATCCGCCCATACATCTCACGATACATTTCTCCGATCCGTTCCTTGTCGGATATGGAATTGTCCACGCTCTCACCACCCGTATGTCTGCCTGACCCCTTTGCCGGTGCTGTCTCTATGATACACCGGCCTGCCCGTTCTGGCAAGGGCTGCTGCAGGGCGGTCAGCGCCGCTGATCGGCGGCCGCCCGCACCTTGGCCGCAAACTCCCGAAGGAATGCCTTGAACTTCTCCGCCTCCTCCTTTTGCTGGATATTCAGGGGCTGGAAGGGGCCGTCCGAGGTGTTGCTGGCCACCACGCCAAAGGTGCACAGCTCCGCCCCGTCCCGGCCGCAGAAGGTGATCCAGGTCCTCTTTTTGTCCTGGAACCGGATCTCGCCCACATGTTCCGGGGTCAGCAGAACGGCGGGCTGGGAGACGATTTCCTTCCCGGAGAACTGGATGGGAATCACATACAGCTCCCCGGGACGAAAGGCCACGATGTAATTGTAATAGCTGGAGGTACTGGAGCGGTAGCCCAGCTTGACATCCATGTAGTGGGCGTAGGCGATGGTATAGAGGGCGCTGTTCTCCAGCCGCGCCGCCGCGGCGCGCCGGATGCGCGCCTTGTCCTCGCCGTCCCGCCCCTTCCGCTCCTTGACCGTTTCTACGACCCACGCGGCCAGGAATAGGACGGCAAAGAAAGCGATAATCAGGGTGATCTCCACGGCCCGATCAGCCCCCTCTCCGCGCTGCGCTGCTCACATAGAGACGGGTGAATGTCTCCTGGGCGTTTTGGACATAGCTCACGTTGATCCCGTTTTTGGGGCCCCCGGCCAGATAGAGGCGGGTGGCGGCCAGGAAAAAGCCGGTGCCGCTGTGCCGCCGCCAGGTGACCTGGTCCGTCTGAAAGAGATAGGGCTTGCCCTTAAAGGTGATCCCGTGCTCGTAAAACTCCATGGTGTCCCGGCAGTGGAGCAGCGGGAACAGGAGCACAACGGCATAGATGATGAGTACGATTTGATCGATCAGGTTAGCGAGGTCAAAATCGCCCTGGCCGAACTGGACCACCGTGGCCAGCGCCACGATGGCCAGCCGGACCAAAAACGACAGCCCCATGCGCCGCCAGTCCGTCCCCGCCTGCCCTATAAGGCGGCCCAGCTCCTGCTGATTGACCGGCACCTGCAGCTGGTAGGTGCTCTCCTCTACTTTATGACGTGCCATCATATCCCTCCTATTTTTGATACATCAATATATCCGGAGTCCTCCCCTCCTGGGCTGTGTCCCGGTGGGAGGGCATCACTTTACCCCGCGATCAGGCTGTTGTACCGGTCCACCAGTATGGAGTAGAACGTGTAGTAGGTGTCATACTGGTAGCTGTAGTCCTCCCCGGCCCGGGCCGCGGCCATAAACTGCTCCAGGGCAGAGCGGGCGCTGTCCACTGCGCTTAAGTAGAGGTCCCGGTCGATCTCCGGGGAATCTTCATCTGGCCACTGCTCCGCCATCTGCTCCGGGTCAGCCAGGCCGGCCGCCAGGCCGGCGTAGGCCTCCTGGTACTGGGTATACAGCTCCTCCAGCCGTGTCATGTCCAGCGCGGGCAGGGTCTCCGACTGGGACACCTGGGCCCAGATCTCCGCGTCGATCTCGTCGGAGAGGTCCAGGAGCACCAGGCTGTAATAGGGGATGTCCAGCCCCTCGGTCCTGAGCCGGTCCAGCTCCTCCTGCTGGGTGGACTCCTCCAGGGCGAGCATGGACTCGGCAAAGGGCTGCGCGGCCGCGTCAAAGGCGCTGACGGCCCCATGGAGCTGGCTGTGCAGCTGGGCGGCTTCGGTCAGGTCTGTCTCCCCATAGGTGTTGAAGGTGATAAACCAGGCCAGGTCCCCCAGAATATCCCCCATAGTCTGGAAAGGCTCCTCCAACTGGGCCAGCAGCGCGTCCTGCTCGGGGTAAGCCGGGTCCTCGTCACAGTAGCTCATGGCCTGCTCCATGGTATAGACGTCAAAGGTGTACGAGGAGAAAACGTCGTTCAGCATGCCATAGTCCATCCCCTCCACCAGGGCAAACTCCGGCTGATTGTGCACCACAGTGAAGTAGGCTGTCAGCATGCCGTCCATCTTATAGACGCTGTTGGATACCGCCAGATAGGCGTTGTACTTGCTGTAGTCCACCGGCTCATTGGTCTGCGTGGTCTCTGTACTCCCCGACTGGTCTGCGGAGGACGAGGCGTCCGCCTCATCACTGGATCCGCCGCTCTCTCCTCCGGCGCAGCCGGACAACAGCAGGGTAAGGAGCAGCAGCCAGGCGGCGCCGCGGGAACAGAACGGTCTCCTCAATCTTTTCATCTTTATATCCTCCTCTTATGTCGTCTGTGGGTCCCTTTGCCGACTCCCGATGGGGGTGCGCCCCATTCGCTCCCGCCTGGTCTATCACCTCGGCGATGGGCGGGCTGCGGGACCGGCCACCGGGAGTTTTTCCCATGACGTCCTATTATATATGTTGGCAGGCGCCTGGTTGGGGACACCAAATTTCAAACTATAAGGGGAAGCACCCCGCGGCACCTCTGCGTCATTTCGTTTCTCTGACCCATATTTTGACCCAGAACAGGAAAAATGGAGGTGGAGCGAAGAGAAAATGACCTTCGGACTTTGCGCCATTTCAGGCCCCAAAAGGTCTGGAAAGCACTGCACCGAAGCGGATCGAGAAACCGACAGCAGCTCATAACCCGGAGGTCAAAGGTTCAAATCCTTCCCCCGCAACCAGAAAAAACCTGTAACCGTTATGGTTACAGGCTTTTTATTTGGGTGGTGAACTATACAAGTGCAACATGTTGTACACAGGAGAAGACGAAACTGTGGAAAACCACCTATCAGACGCCAGGTCTCGGAAGAAAAATGCGGCCCCCGCTTAGCGCGGGGTCCACAGTCAGATTCAGAGGCAGGCTATCCCTCCGCCGGGTGCTGGCGGCCGGTATGGTCGATGGTATAATCCGTATTGTAGGTCCCGGGGAGAAGGAGCTGGGACACGGGGAGCAGGTCGTAGCCCTCCTTCAGGAGGGCCTCGATGATGCCGGGCAGCGCCTCCGGAGTGTGGAGGGCGGCGTTGTGAAAGAGGACGATGGACCCGGGCTGGACCTTGGAGGTGACCCGCTGGGTGATCTCGCTGGCCGAGAGCTCCTTCCAGTCCAGGCTGTCCACGTCCCACTGGATGGGCTCCATGCCCAGGGCGCGGACGGCGGTGATGACCTTGTCATCGTACTCGCCGTAGGGGGGCCGGAAGAGGGTGGGCCGGACGCCGGTGACAGATTCGATCTTGTCGGCACAGGCGGAGACGTCGGCCTGGATCTGCTCCCGGCTGAGCTGGGACATATGGGGGTGGGTGTCGGAGTGGTCCATCACCTCATGGCCGGCATCGGAAAGGGCCTTGACCGACTCGGGGTATTTGTCCACCCACTCCCCCACCACAAAAAAGGTGGCCGTTACGTCATATTTCCCCAGAATGTCAATGAGCTGCTGGGTGTCCTCATTGCCCCAGGCGGCATCGAAGGTGAGGGAGGCCACCTTCTGGTCCCTGGCCACACAGTAGACGGGGAGCTGTCGGGTGGTGGCGGAAGCCCCCACAATGGCGGGGTGGTTCACCACATAGAGCATGGCTGCCGCCGAGAGCAGGCACAGCCCCAGGGTGAGGACCCGCCGCCGGATCAGATACAGTTTCATTCCATACGCCTCCTTGTTGCGTCTCCCCGGCTGGCCGGGGCCGTCCTTACCCTTTACCATATGTGCCTGACCGCCCAGGCATGAGAAAAAGGGCTGCGTAAGGCAAATCCACTGTGCGCCCCGATCAGCAGACCATATGAAAACCGCCGGCGCATTGGTGATCTCAATGCGCCGGCGGCTTTGTTTCTTATGCGCCTGTGGGGAGGGGACTCAGGAATTCTGAGCCGCGAAGCGGACCAGGATGGCGGCCATTTCCGCGCGGCTGGCGGTACCCTGGGGAGCCAGGGCGCCGGAGCCGGTGCCGGTGATGAGACCGGTCTCCACGGCCCAGGCCATGGCGTCGGCGGCCCAGTCGGAGACGGTCTCGCCGTCAGACCAGGCGGTCAGATCGGTCTGAGAGGCGGCGCTTTCAGCGAAACGCCACAGCATGGTGACCAGCTGCTCCCGGGTAAGGACGCCCTCCATGTTGGCGCCGTCAGAGACGCCCTGTTCCACGGCCCAGGTCTGGCCGGCGGCGTACCAGCTCTCGCCGGCGGTGGTGTCCACCCCGGCCATCCGGGCCAGGATGGTGACCAGCATGCCCCTGCTGGTGGCCATGTCGGGGGAGAAGGCCCCCGCGCCGGTGCCCTGCATAAGACCCAGCTCGGTGGCGTCGGCCACGGCATCGGCATACCAGGCGCCATCGGCCACGTCGGTGTAGCCGGTGACTGCCGCGAAGGCGGCGTTGGAGATGAAGTTGAACTCATCCCGCTGGTGGACCTTGTTGGTGAGGGTGTTGGCAAAGAGGACCACGTTCAGGTCGGCGTCCTCGGCCCCCTTGCCCTTGTAGGCGATGGCCTGGATGGAGTCATTGAGGAAATCGGCATAGTGCTCGCCGTCGGCGGGAAGGAAGCCCTCCAGCAGTCCCTTGGAGCCGTCCAGCTGCACCAGCACCTGGGCCCCCTCGGGGATGGCGGAGAAGTAGCCCGCGCCGTAGCCGTAGAGGATGTCGTCCCCCTCGGCGGCATAGCTGGCGGTGACGGGGCTCTCGGTGGGGTAGGTCACATAGGCCAGGGCGTCCATGGCGTTGTCGCCGGCGGTCTCCCGCACCAGAGCACCCTCAGGGAAGAGCTTCACAGCAGAGCCCATGGCGTTGGAGCCGTAGCCGATGTAGGGGACGCCCGCCTTCACGGCGGCCAGGGCGGCGTCGTCCAGGGCGGCAGCGCCGATGATGAGGTCGGCCTTGGAGGCGTCGTCGGTGACGGCAAAGCCCAGCAGCTCCATGGCCTGGCGGTCGTAGTTGTACTGGTAGGAGCCGCTGACCAGGGTGGTCTTGAGGAAGCCCTGATCGTTGTCGGCGGGCTTGCCGGAGATGTAGACCAGGGGGGCGTGGGTCATGGCCTTGGCGGACGGCGCGTCAGACACGCCCACGCCGGAGAGGATGTATTCATCGGCCACGCTCTGCCAGTCGGCGTAAGAGACGAGGAAGCTGCCGGCGTAGTCCCCGTCGGCGATGACGGAGACGGCCTTGCCCGCCTGGAGCAGGGCGTTGACGGCGGCGGTGGAGTCCTCAGAGGCGTTCATCAGAACGACCTGGGCGTTCTCCACGCCGGTGAAGGAGGACTTGCGGCTGTTGTCCAACCAAGGCTGGACCGTGATCGTCTCACCCACGGACGCCATGATCTCCGCGTAGGCGGCGGGCTCGGCGCAGACGATCATGTCGAAGCCCCGGGTCTTGTCAAAGGCGGTGATGCCCTCAGAGTAGAGGACAGGCCACTCGGTGATGACGGTGCCGTCGTAGAGGACGCCGTTGGCCACGCTGCGCTTGGCCTGGTACATGGAGACCACCACGGTCCCGGCGGGGTAGGTCACACCGTCATAGGTGAAGTCCTTGTAGGCGGAGTGAATGGCGACGCCGTTGCGGTCCAGGTACTCCACCATGTCAAAGGCGGCCTGGAGGTTGGACTGGTTGGCCCCGTCCACGGGGATGATGTAGCACTCGGGATAGAAGTTGCCGTTCTGACCCTCGCCGTCGTACTCGGGGCGGAAGAGGTCGGCCTCGGCCCCCTCCACGTCATACTGGTCGGCGAACCACTGGCCCACCAGCTCATAGGCGTCGGAGTTGGCGTTGGTGACGCCCCGCTCGAAGATCTTGGTCTGGTTGAGGAGGTAGCTCTCCTTGTTCTGGGCGACGTAGTGGGACTGGCCCAGCTGGCCGTAGGCCAGACCGGTGACCATGTAGTCGTCATAGGCGGGGACCTCCACGGTGTAGGACACGGTGCCGTGGAGCATGGCGTACTGGGGGGTGTAGCTGGTGGACATGTCGTCCCAGGGGTCCAGCCACTGGGTCTGGTCGGCCCCGTCGGCGGTCTTCTCGCCGGTGTAGGTGAGGTAGTCCCGCTGGGGGATGACATAGCTGTTGTGGCCGCCGTTGTTGGCCACAGCGGCGATCCCCAGGGCCTCGCCGCCGGGCATCAGGTGCTCGGCCAGCAGGTCGTACTCGAAGTTGGGCTCGTGGGGGGGATCGCAGGGCTCACACTGGAAAGCCTGCACCCGGCCATGGAACTCTGTGAAGCTCACCGGGTTCCACTGGGCGATGAGGTGAGTCATGTTCTGGGTCTCGGCCTGGGTCTGGAAGGAGTTGTCCCGGTTGAGGTCGAAGCCGCCGGAGGAGGTCCGGGTACCATAGGTGCGGCCCTCCACGTTCTCCTCGGGAACGATGAGGAAGAAGACGTCGGAGAGGAGTTCGTCCACATTCACCGTCTCGGTCTCGATGGTGTAGTACTTCTCCAGGTCCACGGCCACGGAGGTGGAAGCGGTGGAGCCGTCGGGGTTCTCCCCCTTGAGGTAGCCCAGGTAGGTGGCGGAGTCGGCCACCAGGTCGGGGACGGCCACAGAGCCCTCCTGGCCCTTGGGGCCCATCTGCTCGGCCAGCTCGGCCTGGCCGGCGGCGGTGAAGCCGGTGAGCTTGTCGTAGTCCAGGCTGCCGCTCTCGGAGGCGGCGGCCTCCACCAGCATCCAGGCAAAGGTCAGGATGCCGTCGGCGGCGGCCACCTCATTGGCGTGGACGTTGGAGTAGAGGATGGGGACCTGATAGTCGCCCAGGCTGCCGTTCTCGATCTTCTCAATGAGACCGGCGGGGTCGGACTCGGCCTGGGCCTTGATGGACTGCCACTTCTCCACGGCGGCCTTGTCCTTGGCCACGATGAGATAGGGCATATCCAGGCTCTCCATGCCGTTGTCGCCCTGGCTCTTGCCCATGGACTCCTTCACCACATAGAGGTCGGTGTTCTCCTGGGCGTAGTCCACCAGATCGTCGATGGACTGGTAGATCTCGTCCATGGTGTGGAAGTTGTCATAGGGAACCACCCGCACGGGGGTGGAGGCCAGGGTCTCGCCGTCCAGGGCGGCGGTCAGGTCGTACCAGCCGCACACGTCCAGGTAGGCCCCGCCGTTGGAGTGGGGGACGCTGGCGTCGGGCGCATATTCGCCGGTGGTGCGGTTTTTGGTGTAAAAGTAAATGCCGGTCTCAAAGGACACTGTCAGGTAGACCTGGCCGTCCACGGTCTTTGCGCCTGCGGTGACGTTGGAGAAGAGGGGGGTCTTCCCGTCGGTGCAGAGCCAGGCGTCCAGGCTGCCGCCCTGGCTGTGGTTGGGGAAGAGCGCGGGGTCGGTGTAAGGCTGGGTCTCGTCGTAGGTGAGGGACCAGTCGGCGGACTCGGCGGCGGCCTTGGCCTCCTCCTCGGTCATATCCACAGGGAGCATCGCCTGGAAAGTCCGTCCGGCGGACAGGCTGATGCAGTTTTCCCCGCCGTCGCCGCTGGTGTTCTCAAAGAGGGCGGGGGGCTCGGCGGGGGCCTCGGCGGCGGTGGCCGGGAGAACGTTCAGGGACAGGATGAGGGCGCCTGCCGTCACCATAGACAGTGTCCGCCCCAGGAGTGCATGTTTTTTCATACTCATCACCATTCTCTTTCCATTGTGGGTCGTTCCAATTCGTGTCCGACGAATCATGTTAGCATAATACCACCAAAAAGAGCGGACGTCAAGAATAAAAATACATAAAATACAGATTTGAATGAATTTATTTTCTATGCACTTCAAAATAGAATCGACGGTTCTATACATATATTGTGCATAGAAATGCAATCACAGAAAAGAAAAGGCCGCCGGCGCATCGGGTGTCGATGCGCCGGCGGCAGCCGGTCAGGCGTCTGCCCGCAGGGAAGAACCGCTGCGGGCGGGGTGGGGATGGCCCGGTTTTTTGTCCGGGTTTTACGGCTTACCCGACTGTCAGCCACATGCTCCAGGCCAGGGCGATGACAAAGAGGGTCATGCCCGGATTGACCCAGAAGTGGCCCCAGCTCTCTCCGTTGCCCCAGCCCGCCCGGGCGGCAAAGGCGGCCAGCCCCTCCCGGCCCCGGAAGAAGGTCCAGCGGAGGGCCCAGATCATGGAGACCAGCACCAGCAGGGCCAGCAGCAGGTCCCCCGCCTCCCCCAGGCGCCCGGCCAGGGGCAGCAGGCCGGCAGAGACGAAGTTCACGCCGGCGTGGAGGAGGATGCAGCCCCTGAGACTGCCGGTGTGGAGGAGGACGCCCCCCAGCACCAGCCCCACGGCAAAGGCGTAGAGCATCTGATAGGGGTTCCCGTGGACCAGGGCGAAGAGGAGGGCCGAGCCGCACAGGGCAAAGCCCTCCCCCCAGGGCCGCAGCCGCCGCAGGAGCATCCAGCGGAAGCAGACCTCCTCACACACCGGGGCCAGCAGGCAGCTGTAAACCAGGTTAAAGGCCACCGGCAGCTCCCCCATGGCCTCTATCGGATTGGGGATGGAGCTCCCCCGCAGGGCGGCCAGCCCATCCATCAGGGAGAGGGTGATGAGATTGGCGATGTAGAGCCACCCCATGGCCAGCAGCCACAGCTTCAGCCAGGTCCGCCCGCTCAGCCGCCGCCGCTCCGGGAGCTCCTCCACGGGCAGGGTGCGAAGGATCAGCATGGCCGCCGGGAAGCCTGTGCCGTAGGTGGTGAGGGCCGAGAGGGCGTAGAGAAAGAACGTGTTTTCCAGCAGGGCGGGGGCCCGGTCCAGCACCAGGAATTGCAGCGCGATCTGCGCCCCCGCCGGCAGCAGGAGCATGGCCGTCAGGGCCAGCCCCACCCGGGAGAAGACACGGCGGCACCGCCGGGCCTCCCCGCTCGAAAAAAATGCCCAGAGCTCCTCCATGTACTCGCGCCTCCTTTTTCTATGGAATGGTTATTGCTCCGCCAAAAGGGTCAGCCCCCTCTGCAAGGCGTCTTCTCCCACGGCGGTCTCCACATCCGGGTGCAACAGCGTTGGGTCCGCCCCCTCGTCGGGCCGCAGCCACTGTTTATGGGAGATGGAGCCGGAGAGCCCGGTATTGCTCAGCCGGAAGGAGAGGATATCCCCAAAGCTGCTAGGCGCGTTGCAGCTGGGCCGGCCCACGATGGTCCCCAGGCCGCCGTCCTGTACGAAGACCCCCAGCATGGTGGCCGAGCTGAAGGTCTCCGCATCTGTGAGCACCACCAGATCCACCGCCGGGTTCCCCACGGCAGCCGATGCGTCCGGAGCCATCCACATACCGCCCTCGGCGACGTCATAGCCCCGTTCCTGCCGGGCCAGAGGTGAGTAGCGGATATAGCCTCCGTAGCGGGGAGCCGTCATCCCCATCGCACCCAGCAGCTCCTCGCAGGTGAGGGAGTTTCCGCCACCGTTCCCCCGGACATCCAAAATGACCTTGGCGCACCCGTCAGTGACCGCCTGCCGGAGGGCCCCGGCGGCCTTATCCAGCTCCACACTGGGCATACACTGGTTAAAATCCACATAAAAGACGTCCCCCATCCACTCCGTGGAGATGACGGGCTGTTGGACCTGTGCCGGAACAGAGGAGGTGACCGACACCTCCCACTCCACACCGTCCTCCAGGACGGTCAGGGCGACCGTCCCCTCCTCTGAGATGGAAGCGCCGAACAGCGCCAGTATGCTGAGATATCGGCTCCAGAGTTCGCGGTTCCGCGCCCTGCCGGCTGGATTCTCCGCCGCCGTGCAGAGATCCAGGCGGGCAAAGAGCGCCTCCGTGGGCAGCCCGCCCACCGCCGTGACCTCAGCGCCGGAAGGCGCGCCCCGCTCGTCCAAGAGCAGAAGTCTGCCGTCCGCCGCCGTCCACGCTACATCCAGCATCCGCTGCGGTGTGCCGCCGAAGGGGTCCACCCGAGTGTGGCTGTCCTTTAAGGCGCTGGTGTAGACCATAGCGGCTAGGGCAAAGTCCGCCGGCGTGGCGCCGGGACGGGCGGCCGCCTCGAAAAACGCCGTCTTCGCCGTCTCATACCCCTCAGGTACCTGCCCCAGGGCAAAGGCGGGGTGGCTCTCCTCGATCAGGGCCACCAGCTCCTCCGCATCCTCCAGCAGGGGGGTGTTCTCTGCCGTGGAGACTGGGGGCGGCGTCACCGGGGGATGCTCCATAGGGGCGGAGAGCCCGGCCCAGAGCCAGACCGGCAGCAGCACCGCCAGTGTGCACACCGCTGCCGTCAGCCATGCCTTCCATCGTCTCATCTGTATCTCCGTCCTTCCATGCGCCATGTGAAAGCGGGCCCCGACCATCCGCCGGGGCCCGCCGCATACCGGTTATTTTATCACTTGATGGTCTTGGCGTCCACTTCCTCGCGGAGCAACTTGGCGAAGTCGGCGCAGGACATGGCGCCCAGGTCCTCGCCGGTGCGGTGCCGGGGAGAGACGGTGCCGTTCTCCATGTCCCGGTCGCCCACCACCAGCATATAGGGGACCTTCTCCATGGTGGCCTCGCGGATCTTCTTGCCGATCTTCTCGCTGCGGTGGTCCACCTCCACCCGGAAGCCCTGGGCATCCAGGTCTCTGGCCACCTGGTCGGCGTACTCAGCCGCCCGGTCGGTGACGGGGAGCACCTTCACCTGGACGGGGGAGAGCCAGGCGGGGAAAGCCCCGGCAAAGTGCTCGGTGATGACGCCGATGAACCGCTCGATGGAGCCCAGCACCACCCGGTGGATCATGACGGGGCGGTGCTTCTGGCCGTCCTCGCCGATATACTCCAGCTCGAACCGCTCAGGCAGCTGGGAGTCCAGCTGAATGGTGCCGCACTGCCAGGTCCGGCCCAGGGAGTCGGCCAGATGGAAGTCCAGCTTGGGGCCGTAGAAGGCGCCGTCGCCCTCGTTGATGACGAAGTCCTTGCCCATGGCGGTGATGGCGTTTTTCAGGATGTCCTGGTTGCGCTCCCACTCCTCCACGCTGCCGATGTGGTCCTCGGGCATGGTGGAGAGCTCGATGGTGTAGGAGAGGCCGAAGACGGAGTAGACCTCGTCAAAGAGGCGGACGGTCTCCTGGATGACGTCCTGCATCTGGTCCCGGGTCATGAAGACATGGGCGTCGTCCTGGCTGAAGCAGCGCACGCGGAACAGGCCGTGGAGGGCGCCGGAGAGCTCATGGCGGTGGACCAGGCCGATCTCGCCCACCCGGAGGGGGAGCTCCTTGTAGGAGTGGGGCTCGCTGGCGTAGACCAGCATGCCGCCGGGGCAGTTCATGGGCTTGACGGCGAAGTCCACCTCGTCAATGACGGTGGTATACATGTTGTTCTTATAGTGGTCCCAGTGGCCGGAGCGCTCCCACAGCTGGCGGTTGAGCATGATGGGGGTGGAGATCTCCACATAGCCGTACTTCTTGTGGACCTGACGCCAGTAGTCCAGCAGGGTGTTCTTCAGGGTCATGCCCTTGGGCAGGAAGAAGGGGAAGCCGGGGCCCTCGTCCCGAAGCATAAACAGTCCCAGTTCCTTGCCCAGCTTCCGGTGGTCCCGCTTCTTGGCCTCCTCGATCTTGGCCAGATAGGCGTCCAGCTCGTCCTTCTTGGGGAAGGCGATGCCATAGATCCGCTGGAGGGTCTCCCGGTTGGAGTCGCCCCGCCAGTAGGCGGCGTTGCAGGCGGTGAGTTTCAGGGCGTTGCCCTTGATGCGGCCGGTGGAGTCCAGATGGGGGCCGGCGCACAGGTC
>NZ_JAPFEA010000092.1 GCF_026169115.1 Intestinimonas sp.
CCGCCGGGCGGCGCGGATAACCGGACGGAGGACAGCATGGCTGACGGGGGCGGACCTTCCGACGAGGAGCGCGAGGAGCTCGAGCAGCTCCGTGCCGAGAAGGCCAGGCGCGAGCAGGAGCAGCGCGACGCGCAGGAGCGTGCCGAGCTCCAGAGGCTGCGAGCCCAGAGGCAGCGGGCCGAGCAGGACCGCGAGGCCGAGCTGCGCGACGCGCGCCTGCGCGAGCGCGGCAGGCAGATGATGCAGCCCGACGAGGACGACCTCAGGATGGCCCCCGGCCAGAAGGCAGTCATCCTGTGCGTCGTGGCAGTCGCCGCCGTGTGGCTGATCGCCTCGCTGCTCGGTTAGGGGGAGCCGTGTCCCTCACCGATCCCACCGGGCCGTCGGACGTCAGCCTCAACACCGACCTGTACGAGCTCACCATGGCCCAGGGCTTCTGGGAGGCCGGCATGGCCGGCACCCAGGCCTGCTTCAACGCCTTCTTCCGCGAGCCGCCCTTCGGCGGCGGCTATGCGGTGTGCTGCGGCACGGGCCAGGTGGCCGACCTCGTCGAGGCCTTCTCGTTCGACGACTCCGCCGTCGAGTACCTCTCCTCGCTCGAGGCGCCCGGTGGCGGGGTCCTGTTCGAGCCGGCCTTCCTCGAGTTCCTCCGCGGGCACCGCCTGGACCTGACGGTCGACGTCGTCCCGGAGGGCGAGGTCGTCTTCGGCCGCGAGCCCATGGTCCGCGTCATGGGCCCCGTCATCGACTGCCAGCTCGTCGAGACGGCCCTTCTCAACCTCGTGAACTTCCAGACGCTCGTCGCCACCAAGTGCGCGCGCGTCGTGCGGGCCGCCCAGGGCCGGGCAGTGTCTGAGTTTGGCTCCCGCCGGGCTCAGGGTGCGGACGGTGCTCTGCTGGGGGCCCGGGCCAGCTATATCGCCGGCTGCGCCGGCACCGCCTGCACCCTGGCTGACCGGGTGTATGGCTCCCCCGCAGGCGGCACCATGGCCCACTCCTGGGTCCAGATGTTCCCCGCCGAGTACACCGACTTCAAGACCTAGTGTGAGCTCTACCCCCACTCGGCCACCCTGCTGGTGGACACCTACAACGTCCTCAACTCCGGCGTCCCCAACGCCATCCGGGCCTTCAAGGAGGTCCTCCTCCCCCAGGGCATCACAAACTGCGCCATCCGCCTGGACTCCGGCGACCTCACCTACCTCTCCAAAAAGGCCCGGAAGATGCTGGACGAGGCGGGACTTCCCCAGTGTAAAATCGTGGCCTCCAACTCCCTGGATGAGTACATCATCCGGGACCTCCTCCAGCAGGGGGCCAAAATCGACTCCTTCGGCGTGGGCGAGCGGCTCATCACCTCCAAATCGGAGCCGGTCTTCGGCGGCGTCTACAAGCTCTCCGCCGTGGAGCAGCCCGACGGCTCCATCCTGCCCAAGATCAAGATCAGCGAGAACCCGGCCAAGATCACCAACCCCCACTTCAAGAAGGTCTACCGCCTCTTTGAAACCGACACCAGAAAGGCCATCGCCGACCTCATCTGCGTCCACGACGAGGTCATTGACCCGGAAAAGCCCCTGGAGCTCTTTGACCCTGCGGCCACCTGGAAGCGCAAGACCATCGCCAACTTCACCGTCCGGGAGCTGCTGGTCCCCATCTTCCAGAGCGGTAAGCTGGTGTACGAAAAGCCCTCCATTGAGGAGATGCGCGCCTGGTGCGCCGGGCAGATCGACACCCTTTGGGACGAGGTCAAGCGTTTTGAAAATCCCCACAACTACTATGTGGACCTCTCCCAGAAGCTCTGGGATATCAAGCAGCAGCTCCTCAAGCAGCGGGGCTGAGCATGCTCACTTGAGGCGGGCGGCGCCATGCCGCCCGCCTTTGTTCGGGAACCATTATTTTGAAAGGAGCCATCTCCATGCCCGCCTATTTTCAGGGTCTGGCCATCGGCCTGGCCTACGTGGCCCCCATCGGGATGCAGAACCTCTTCGTCATCAACACCGCCCTCACCCAGCCCCGGCGGCGCGCCCTCCTCACCGCCCTCATCGTCATCTTTTTTGACATCACCCTGGCCCTCTTCTGTTTCTTCGGCATCGGCACAGTGGTGGAGCGTTTCGCCCTCCTCCAGCTCCTCCTGCTGCTGTGCGGTGGTCTCATCGTCACCCGCATCGGCGTGGGGCTCATCCAGGAGGAGCCCACCCTGGACCAGTCCGTGGAGGTGGACCTGCCCCTCAAGGATGTGGCGATGAAAGCCTGCGTGGTCACCTGGTTCAACCCCCAGGCCATTCTGGACGGCACCTTCATCTTCGGCGGCTTCCGGGCCGGCGGCGTGGCGGCGGGGGAGAGCCTCCAGCTCATCCTGGGCTCCTCCAGCGCCTCCTTCCTGTGGTTCTTCGGCATCACCCTGGTCATCTCCCTCTTCCGCGCCCACATCGGCACCAAGCTCCTCAAGGCCATCAACACCGTCTGCGGCGCGGTCCTCATCTACTACGGCATGGGCCTTTTCCTGGACGGCGTGGGACGGGTACAGCAGATGCTCTCCTCCCTGTTCTGAATCCCCTTGACGGGCCCATCCGTCTGTGATGATCTGAAAGCAGAAAAAGTGTTCTTTCCTGTCACGTTTTCCGCCCCTGCATCGATATAGAGGTAGAAGCAGCCGCACACGGGAAAGGAGCGCCTTATGTTCTGGTATGCCATGCAGAGCCGGCTGAATATGACCCTCCAGCCCTGGGAGGGGACAAGCCGCGAGGAACGGGCCGCCCTCAAGCGGGCGGAGGAGGCCGAACGGGCCTTCCGGGCCTCCAAGGGCTACGAGCCCGACACCTTCTGGTACCGGCTGAAAAAGAAGCTGAGGAAGTGAGCGTTGCTCACTTCCTCAGCTTTTTACTTCTGATAGACCAACTTATCCACCGTCCAGTCGGCCAGAATGGGGATCATCTTTTGGGCCGCAACCCGGGCCCCCTCCAGGTCCTGCTCCCGGTAGTTGCCGCACTCGGCCTCGGTGGCACCGGGGATGGGCCCCTCGTACCCGGCGATGAAGTCCATAGTCTGCCGGACCAGGTCGATGGCCGCCGCCGGATCCATATCCCGCACCAGGAAATAAAAGCCGGTGCGGCAGCCCATGGGGCCGGCGTAGATCACCTTGTCCGACTCCGGGCCGCTGCGGACATAGGTGGCGAAGAGGTGCTCGAAGCTGTGGATGGCGCCGTAGCCCAGATAATCCCCGCAGTTGGGCCGCACCATGCGGATGTCATAGGTCACCACATCCCCGTCCACCCGGGAGGTATACATGCCTTCGGTGAGCTTCCGGTGGTCCACCTGGAAGCTGGCGATCTGCTTGAGTTCCATTGTCTGCTCACGCTCCTTTTCTTTTAAGCATACCACATCCCAGGGCCGTTGACAAACCCCCTCTTTTTCCCCATAATGGAGGGCAGGGAAAGGAGGGGGTCCCCTTGTACCTCCTGGAAAACAACTGTACCGACCCGGCCTGGAACCTGGCCCTGGACGAATACCTGCTCACCCGCTTCCCCAGGGAGGTCCTCGCCCTCTGGCGAAATGGCCCCTCGGTCATCATCGGCAAGAATCAGAATGCCCTGGAGGAGATCGACCTGGACTTCGTCCGCAGCCGCCAGATCCCGGTGGTCCGGCGGCTCACCGGCGGCGGGGCGGTCTTCCACGACCTGGGGAACCTCAACTATACCCTGGTCCAGCCCTGCGGGACCGGGGATTTTAACAACTACGCCAAGTTCACCAAGCCCATCGTGGACTTTCTGGCCACCCTGGGGGTGGAGGCGGCCCTCTCCGGCCGGAACGATCTGCTGGTGGACGGGCAGAAGTTCTCCGGCAACGCCCAGGCCGTCCGGGGGGGACGCATCCTCCACCACGGCACCCTCCTTTTCTCCGCCGACCTGTCCCGGCTCGCCGGTGCGCTCCGGCCCCAGGCCATCAAGCTGGAGAGCAAGGGGGTCAAGTCGGTGTCCAGCCGGGTGACCAACCTGGCCGGGCATCTCCCCGCCCCCATGGAGGTGGAGGAGTTTTTGGAGCGGCTCCGGGCCTACTTTCTCCAAACCGTGTCCGGGCTGACGCCCTGCACCCTCACGGCGGCAGACCGGGCCGCCGTGGACGACCTGTGCCGGGAGAAATACCGCTCCTGGGATTGGAACTTCGGTGCCGCGCCCCGGTACACCTGGAGTCGGGCCATCAAATTTCCCTTTGGCCTGGTGGACGCCCGGCTGGATGTGGACCACGGGATCATCCGCTCCGCCGCCCTCTACGGGGACTATTTCGGGCGGCTGGACAGCGCCGGTCTGGCCAGACGGCTGGTGGGACTCCCCCACCGGCGGGAGGCCCTCCTCCCCGTCCTCCAGACCATCCCCCTGTGGGACTACATCGCGGGCTGCGGACCGGAGGACCTTCTGGCGCTGCTGTGTCCATAAACAAAAAACTGGCTCCACACCATGGGTGCGGAGCCAGTTTTCGATTTAAGAGAGCAGGATACGGTCGTTGTCCAGGTCCTTACCCGCCCCCGCCCGGAACCGGGCCAGGAGGTCGTCCACGGTAAGGCCCTGCCGCTCAGTCCCGCCGATGTCCAGCACGATCCTTCCGCCGTCCATCATCAGGGTACGGCTACCCAGCTCCAGGGCGTTTTTCATGTTGTGGGTAATCATGAGGCAGGTGATGCCCGACTCCGATACGATCTCCCGGGTGAGCCGGAGCACCTTGTCCGCCGTGCCCGGGTCCAGGGCGGCGGTGTGCTCGTCCAGGAGGAGGAGCCTGGGGGGCACCATGGTGGCCATCAGCAGGGTGAGGGCCTGCCGCTGCCCGCCGGAGAGAAGGCCCACCGGCTGATGCATCCGGTCCTCCAGCCCCATATCCAGCCGGGAGAGCTGTTCCCGGAAGAATTCCTTGTCCCGCCTGCTCACCCGGCTGAAAAAGGCCCGTTGCTGCTTGGCGGTGCGGAGATAGGCCAGGGCCAGATTTTCCTCAATGGTCATGTGGGGGGCGGTCCCCCGCATGGGGTCCTGGAAGAGCCGGCCCATCCGGCGGCTGCGGCGGTAGGCGGGCAGATAGGTGAGGTCCTCCCCGGCCAGGGTGATGGACCCCTCGTCCACGTAGAAGTCCCCGGCGATGGCGTTGAAGAGGGTGGATTTGCCCGCGCCGTTGGAGCCCACGATGGTGACGAACTCCCCCTCGTCCAGGCGGAGGGTCAGACCGCTGAGGGCGGTCTTCTCATTGACCGTACCGGGGTTGAAGGTCTTGGAAATATGGTTGATCTCCAGCATGTTACTCCACCTCCTTGCGGGCCGCCAATGCCTTGCGCTTCCTGGCCTGGAAGGCCGCCCAGCTCTTCAGGGTGGGGGCGGCGATGGCCAGGGCCACCACGACGGCGGTGACCAGCTTCAGGCAGTCCACCGGCACCACTTTGGTGTAAAGCACCAGGGCGTAGACGAGACGGTAGAGGATGCTGCCCACGATCACGGCGACGGCTCCCCGGAGCATAGAGCTCCGGCCCACGATGGTCTCCCCGATGATGAGACAGGCCAGACCGATGACCACGATGCCGGTGCCGCTGTTGATGTCGGCCGATTTCTGGGCCTGACCCACCACCGCGCCTGAGAGGCCCGTGAGGGCGTTGGCCACGCACAGCCCTACGGTGACGGTAAAGGTGGGGTTGATGGAAGAGGCCCGGACCATGTCCCGGTTGTCCCCGGTAGCCCGGATGGAGAGGCCCAGCCGGGTGCCCAGGAAGAGGACCAGCAGCCCGCCGGCCAGCAGAGTGACAGCGCCGGAGAGGAGGATGGCGTTCCAGCTCCCGCCGACGCCGGTGTTCCGGAAGAGGGTGAAGATGGTCTCCTGCTTCAAGAGGGCCTGGTTGGACTTCCAGCCCATGGCCATCAGGTTGACGGTGTAGAGCCCGGTGTTGGTCACAATGCCGGCCAAAATGGAGGGCACCCCCAGCTTGGTCTGGAGGAAGGCGGTGACAAAGCCGGCGCAGGCCCCGGCGGCCATGGCGGCAGGGACGGCCAGGATGGGGTGGCCGGCGGCGGCCAGAGTCACCGATACAGCCGCCCCCAGCACAAAGCAGCCGTCAGTGGTGAGGTCGGCAATGTCCAGTACCCGGTAGCTGAGGAACAGTGCCATTGCCACCAGGGCGTACTGGAAGCCCAGCTCCAGGGCAGTTTGGACGATATAGAGCATGGCGGAATTCTCCTTTCAAGCCAAATCCCCCGGCCATAGCCGGGGGTTGGCGGTTAAAACATGGTTCAGTCCTCGGTGGTGGTGACGCTGACCACCTCGCCGCCCATGCCTTCAAAGACAGCGGGATCGATGCCCAGGCCGGCGGCGGTCTCCGTGTTGACGGTGATGATATTGCCCGCCACCTGGTAGTAGTCCTCCAGACCGTCCATCCCCTCTGTGACGGCCCGGTAGGCCAGCTCGGCGGTCTGGGCGCCCAAGTCGGTGTAGTTCACGCCGCAGGTGGCAAAGGCGCCGTTGCGGACGAAGGAGTCGGCTCCGGTGTAGTGGGGGATGCCGGCGGCGATGAGGTCCTCATAGATGGCCAGCTCGGCGTTCATGATGATGTTGTCGGTGGGGGTAAAGATGGCGTCCACCCCGTCGGCGATGAGGGTGCTGGCGGCGGCGATGACCTCGTCGTTGGTGTTGGCGGTGGCCTCTACGTAGTTCACGCCCTTGCCGTCCAGATAGTCCTTGGCGGCGGCGATGGGAACCTCGGAATTGGGCTCAGAGAGGGAGTAGAGCAGCCCCACCTTCTCCACCTCCGGGTTCTGGGTCAGCATCATGTCCAGGATGAGCCCGGTGTCCAGGGCGTCGCTGGTGCCGGTCACATAGTCCATGCCGGTGAGCTCCACCGTCTCGGGGTAGGAGATGGCGGCGAAGACCACGGGGGTCCGGCTCTCCTCGGCGGAGACGGCGGTGATCTGGGCGGCGGTGGTGGCGATGGGGATGATGACGTCGGCCCCGTCGGCGATGGCCTGGTCGGCCAGCTGCCGGAGGACGGTGGAGTCATTCTGGCCGGAGGTGACCTGATACTCGATGGAAACGGCCTCTTCGCCCATGATCTCGTCCAGCCGGGCGGTAATGGCATTGGCAATCTCGTCCAGGGAGGCGTGGTCCATCTGCTTGATGACAGCCACCCGGATGGGGTCGGAGCCCGTCTCAGCGGGGGCCTGGGTGTTGGTGGCAGTCCCGCCGCCGCAGGCGGCGAGAGACAGGGCGAGGGCGGAGGCGGCGGTCAGAGCGGTCAGCTTCTTCATGGTGTTTTTCATGGTAACTTCTCCTTTTTTGAGTATTGGGCGGCAGATGGAGCCAGCAGATACAAAAAAAACGCTTTTGTCCCACACATGGGACAAAAGCGTTTCAAATGCTTCTGCGATACCACCCAAATTGACGCTTGCGCGTCCACTCGCTTCACGCACCATCATGCGTGCCCGATGGATAACGGGTGGGGACCCGTCGGCACCTACTGGGCGCATCTGCGCCGTTCAAGCCGCCCTCCGAAGGCCATTCACCGGTTTCCGCGCGCCCCGATCACACCACCCGGGACTCTCTTTGGCTTGGAACAGGCCGGTTACTTCTCTCCGTCACTGGTTTCAGGTGATTTACTTGTGAGTCATTATACGCAGACAGTCGGTAAATGTCAACCCTTTTTTCGCAGAAAGGCGAATTTCGTCTCCGAGCACACCACGGCAACAAAGATGAGGGCGAAGCCCACGAACATGAGGGGGGTGGGCCGCTCATCGGCAAAGAGGATGGAAAAGAGGACGCCGAAGGGGGCCTCCAGGGAGAGGAGGACGGCGGCAGTGGAGGGGGCGGTGTACTTCTGGCCGATGTTCTGGAAGAGGAGGGCGCCGCAGGAGGCAAACACCACCAGATAGACCAGTCCAAAAATCAGGCTGCTGTCAAACACAGAGGGGTCGGGCGCGGGCGACGTGAAGAGCACGCCCACCCAGGAGAAGAGGGCGAAGGAGGCAAACTGGAGCGTGGTGAGGATGAAAATATCCCGCCCCTCAGAATACCGGGACACCGCTATGATATGGCAGGCAAAGAAGAACCCGCCGACCAGGGTGAGCACATCGCCCATGTTGAAGGCAGAGGCGTTGTCTCCGGTGATGGACACCAGGGCGATGCCGGCGATGCACAGGAAGGCGGCCAGCACGTTGTACTTATCCGGGCGGCGTTTGGCAATGATCCAGTAGAGGAAGGGGACGATGACGCAGTAGACGGCGGTGAAGAAGGCGTTCTTGCCCGAGGTGGTCTGCTCCAGACCGAAGGTCTGGAAGGCATAGGCCAGGAAGAGGCAGAAGCCCATGACGGTGCCACCGATGAGGTATTCCCGGTCAAGGACCTTCCACCGCTTCCAGAAGACCACCGCCAGCACAATGGCGGCAAAGCTGAACCGGATGGCCAGCAGCCAGAAGGTGGGCAGCACGTTTACGCTGCTCTTCATCACCACAAAGGAACTGCCCCAGATGATGGTGGCCAGAATGATGAGGGGGGTGGCAAATTTCGCCAGGACGTTGACTTCTGTCTTCTCGCTCATGTTGTACCGCTCCTTCAGATATGATAAAATATAGGAATATTGCCGCGCTGGAGGGATGACCCATGAAAACGCTGCCACGGGCCTTCTATGACCGGGACACCCTGGAGGTGGCCCGAGACCTGCTGGGAAAATACCTGGTCCGCCGGATCGACGGGGCGGAGCTAGTGGTCCGCATCACCGAGACCGAAGCCTACATCGGCGCTGTGGACAGGGCCTGCCACGCCTACGGCGGCCGCCGGACGGCCCGGACCGAGACCCTGTACGCCAAGCCGGGGACGGCCTACGTCTATCTCATTTACGGGATGTACCACTGTCTCAACTTCGTCACCGAGCCGGAGGGGACTGCCGCCGCCGTGCTGCTGCGGGGCGTGGAGGCGGTGGAGGGGACCGACCTCCTGGCCCGGAACCGCTTTGGACAGAGCTGGGAACAGCTGACGGCCTATCAGCGGAAAAACTTCCTCAACGGCCCCGGAAAGGTGTGCAAAGCCCTGTCTCTCACCCGGGCCCACAATGGCCTGGACCTCACCGGGGGAGAACTTTTCCTCTGCGACGGCGGGACGCCGCAGGGGGAGATCCACGTGGGCAAACGCATCGGCATTGACTACGCCGGGGAGGCCGTGGACTTTCCCTGGCGGTTCTGGCTCTGACCATCTCACTACGGAGGAACATCACATGCTCTTATTCGATCTGGACGGCACCCTCATCGACTCCAACGGCATCTGGGAGGACATCGACCTCAGCTTCCTGAGCCGGCGGGGCCTGGTCCCCACCGAGGAGTACGCCCACACCGTGGGCCACTCCATCTTCCCGATGGCCGCCGCCTTCACCCGGGACTACTACCATCTGGACATGACGCCGGAGGCCATCATGGCCGAGTGGATGGCAGGGGCCCGGACGGCCTACGCCCAGGTGGAGATGAAGCCCGGCGCACTGGATTTCCTGGACCGCTGCCGGGCCCGGGGCGAAGCCATGGCCCTGGTCACCGCCTGCGTACCTGAGCTCTGCCGCACCGCCCTCGCCCGCCACGGCCTGGAGGGCTTCTTCACCGATGTCATCTTTGCCCAGGAGCTGGGACTGGAAAAGCGGGACCCGGCGGTCTTCCGCCTGACGGCGGAGCGGTTGGGGGCTGCACCCGGGGACTGCACCCTCTACGAGGACGCCCCCCACAACTGTACCGCCGCCCAGACAGCGGGCATGAAGGTCATCGGGGTCTATGACCGGTTTTATGACAAATATCGGGCGCAGATGCGCCGCAGCTGCGACGGCTATATCGACAGCTTCCTGGAATTGCTCTGAGCTGTATTCAGCCCTTGGTCATGTGCTGGGCCGCCGAGCGGAGCATGAGCCGCTTGGTGCCCACCGAGTCGAAGGCGATTTCAATGAGGGCGTCCCCTCCCATGGGCTGGATGGAGAGGACCATTCCTTTTCCAAACGCCTTGTGGACCACGGCGTCCCCCTTCTGGAAGGATGGGAGACTTGCGGCGGCGGTCCGTGGACCGGGGGCGGGGCGGGCAGCGGCCCGGGACGCAGGCGCGGCGGCAGGACGGGGAGACCTGCCCTCCGAGGCCCAGGCCGTACCGTACCCCCCGCGGTTGAAGGTCCGGGGGGCGGGTGCGCTCTTCCAATGGCCGGCGGCATCGTCATCGGGACGGCTCAGGGGACTCCGGCCACTCTTCTCCACGAATTCCTCCGGGATCTCCCCGGTGAATCGAGAGGGCCGGTTGGCGCTGGTACGGCCAAAGAGCATCCGCTGGGCGGCGCAGGTGAGGTGGAGCTTTTCTTTGGCCCGGGTCATGGCCACATAGCACAGCCGCCGCTCCTCCTCCATCTCCTCGTCGTCGCCGATGGCCCGGATCCCGGGGAAGATCCCCTCCTCCACCCCCACCACGAAGACCACGGGGAACTCCAGGCCCTTGGCTGAGTGCATGGTCATCATGACCACACAGTCCTCGTTGGGGTCGTGGTTGTCCAGGTCGGTGTAAAGGGCGATCTCATCCAGGAAGCCGGAGAGGGAGGGCTCTCCTTCGGCATTTTCCAGGTAGTTGTTGATGGAGGTGAGGAGCTCCCGGACGTTTTCCAACCGGGTGCGGTCCTCCACCGTGTTCTTGGCCTCCAGGGCCACGGCATAGCCCGTCCGGGCCAGGACCTCCTCGTAAAAGTCGGGCAGGGGCAGGGCAGCAGAGAGAGCGCGGAGCTCCTCCATCATATCCGTGAATTGGGCCAGCTTGGCCGCCGCCTTGCCCAGGTCCGGATAGGACCGGGCGTGCTTCACCACCTCCCACAGGCTCCGCCCCTCCCGGGCGGCGATGGCCTGGGCGGTATCCACCGTCTTCTGGCCGATGCCACGGGCGGGCACGTTGATGATGCGGGAAAGCCGCAGATCGTCGGCGGGGTTGTTGAGGGCGCAGAGGTAGGCCAGCATGTCCTTGACCTCCGCCCGGTCAAAAAAGCGGATGCCGCCGATGATGCGGTAGGGCACGCCGTTGCGCTTGAACGCCTGCTCGATCTGGTTGGACTGGGCGTTCATCCGGTAGAGGATGGCGTGGTCCCGCCAGGGGCGGCCCTGGCTGTACCCGGCGAGGATCTGGGCCGCCACATACTGGGCCTCGTCGCTCTCGTTCATGGCGGTGTAGAGCTGGAGCTTGTCCCCCTTCTCATGGCGGGTCCAGAGCTCCTTGCCCTTCCGGCCCTGGTTGTTGCGGATGACGGCGTTGGATGCCTCCAGGATGTGGCCGGTAGAGCGGTAGTTCTCCTCCAGGCGGATGACCCGGGCTCCCTTGTACTGCTGCTCAAAGGAGAGGATGTTTTCGATGGTGGCCCCCCGGAACCGGTAGATGGACTGGTCGTCGTCCCCCACCACGCAGATATTCTCCCACCGGCCCGCCAGCAGCGCGGAGAGCCGGTACTGGAGCTGGTTGGTGTCCTGGTACTCGTCAATGAGTACATAGCGGAATTTTCGCTGGTAATAATCCCGTACGTCATCATATTCCTGGAGCAGACGGACGGTATCCAGGATGAGGTCGTCGAAATCCAGGGCGTTGGCCTCCCGGAGGCGGCGCTCATATTCCACATAGACCTTGGCGATGCGGGTGAGGCGGTAGTCCCCCTGCTTCTCGCACCGGGCCAGGTATTCGGCCCCGGAGAGCATCCCGTCCTTGGCCCGCGAGATCTCCGCCAGGATGGAGCGGGGCGGGAATGCCTTGTCGTCCATGTTGAAGTCCTTCAGGACGTCTTTGACCACCCGCTCGGCGTCGGCGGAGTCATAGATGGTGAAGGACTTATCAAAGCCCAGCCGGTCAATGTCCCGGCGGAGGATGCGCACACAGGCCGAGTGAAAGGTGGAGGCCCAGATGTCGTTGGCGTCGGGGCCCAGCAGCCGCTCCAGCCTGGCCTTCAGCTCCCCGGCGGCCTTGTTGGTGAAGGTGATGGCGATGATGGACCAGGGCACAGCCGGGTCCAGACGGCACAGCCGCTCCGCCTCCTCCCGGCCCTCGGCCACCGGATGGACGGCATAGGCTTCCAGAAAGAGAAGGTCGTCCTCGGTGACCCACTCGGGCACCTCGTCGGAGTCGGCCCCCCGGCCGTACTTCATCAGGTTGGCCACCCGGTGGATGAGCACCGTGGTCTTCCCGCTTCCCGCGCCGGCCAGCACCAGCAGCGGCCCCTCGGTGTTCAGCACCGCCTGCCGCTGTTGGGGGTTCAGGCCCTCAAACGTCCCGCCGATGACGGCCCGGCGGGCCTTGCAGAATCTCAGTTGTTGCTCCTTGTCCAGCATACATTCACCCATTTTCTCTTTTCGCTGATATTGTATCTGATTTCTGTCCCCAGGTCACACGCAGAAATCGCATGTCTGCCCTTCCAAAATGGAATGGATATCGACAAACAGAGGTCCGTTGCAAAGCTGCAACGGACCTTTTTGATCTTCCCCAGCTTTTTGGTGGGGCGCTCACACCGTTTCCGTAAGGAAGGTGTCCCGGTAGGTCTGCCGGAGCGTCTCCCAGGCGCTCCGTGCCAGGTCTCCGTCGTCAAAGAGTCCGAAGACGGTGGGCCCGGTGCCGCTCATGTTGACCCCCAACGCGCCGTGCTGCACCAGCACGGACCGGATGCTCCGGACCTCGGACTGCTGCCGGTGGGGCAGCACGTCCTCAAAGACATTATACATCCGACGGGCTACGCCCCCCAGGTCCCCTGCGGCCAGGGCGGAGAGGACCCCATCGGTGTCGGGCCGGCACCGGAGCCGCACCCCGTCCACCGCCCGGAAGAGCTCCGGGGTGGAGATGGAGAAGGGCGGCTTGCAGAGGACCACGTGGCACCGGGGCAGGGGGGGCAGAGGGGTAAGGACCTCTCCCCTGCCCTCGGCCAGGGCGGTCCCACCCAGGACGCAGTAGGGCACATCGGAGCCCACCTGCTCCCCCAGGGCCGCCAGGGCCAGCGGGTCACAGCCTGTCCCCAGCATCCCGTCCAGGGCCCGGAGCACGGCGGCGGCGTCAGAGGAGCCGCCCCCCATGCCGGCACAGACAGGGACGTGCTTTTCGATGTCGATGGCCACGCCCCCCAGGTCCCGGCCCGTCTGGGCCTGGAAGGCCAGGGCGGCGGCGGCGGCCAGATTTTTTTCGTTGTTGGGCAGGAAGCTCAGGTCGGTGCGGACCTTCAGCCCCTCCCCTGTCCCCGTCTCCACCGTGAGGACGTCGGCCAGGGCCACCGACTGCATGACCATTTTGAGGTCGTGGTAGCCGTCGGGCCGCTTGCCCAGTACGTCCAGGGTGAGATTCAGCTTGGCTCGGGCCAGCACCCTCTCCTTGGGCATGGCCGGTCACGTCCTTTCTCCGGCCCTTGCCGGGCCATTATCGGATCTTCCGTCCCTCCAGGTAGAATCGCTTGTCCTGGGCCTGGCCCATGGAGAAGGTCTTCCGGGGGAGGGCGCCGTCCCGGAGGACGGTGGGGAAGAGTTCCTCCTTGCCCATAGGGGGCAGGAGGAAGGCCAGATTCCCCGGCTGGTCGGCCAGGGAGCGGGCCACCTCGGCCCCGTGTATGTAGTCGATGCGCCCCTTGTGGACGGAGAGCCACCGGTCCAGGAAGCTCTGGAGGGTGGCCGCCGGCAGGCCGGCGGTGAGGTGGGGTACGGTGACGGCCCCCGCCCCCTGCTCCCAGACATAGCGGAGCACATGCCCCTCCTCTCCCACGCCCTCGTAGGCGCCGGGATGGGCGTTCTTCAAATCGGCCAGCAGCTCGGCGGCGTTCACGCCGAAGAGGACCCGGTGGATGGGCTCGAACTCCAGGGCGGGGTCATGGAGGTCCACCAGCTCCACCAGGGCATACCGGGCGGGCAGGTCCACCCACTGCTCCGGCGGCGTGAGATTCTTCTGCCGCTCATAACATGCCTTGGCGGTGGCCAGGGAGTGGTTGCCGTCCCCCACGGCAAAGAGGAGGACTTCCCCGGCGTCCTCGCCGTACCGGGTATGAAAGGCAGCCGGGTCGGCCAGGGCCCGGAGGGCCTGGGCCACCCGGCCCTTTTCGGCCTCGTCCAGCAGCCAGCCCCGCAGGTGGCCGGAGTGCTCCATGAGCTCGAAGTCATAGCATTTCTCCAGCCGGCCCTTGGCGGCGGCCAGAGGGGCGATGACCGTCCCCGCCGGGTCGTCGGCCAGGAGCATCACATGGGGCAGCTCCACCGAGGCGTTCTTCCGCACCGCCACACGGGGCGGGATGCGGCTGAGAATGGTGCCCTCGGTGCAGCGGATGGCCGTGGCCGCCCCGGCCTCGTAGTCATATTCCTCCAGGTCCACCATGCCCACCAGGCCCCGGCGGACCTTCCCGGACTCCAGGGTGCGCTCCACATAGATGAGGGCGTTGGGGCAGGTGCGGAAGATCCCCTCCCGGAGATAGCGGCTCATGGTGTTGGTCACATCCATGATGTCGGTCTCCACGCTGGGTCCGTCCAGGGAGCTCTCCGGCAGGATGAGATGGAGGGCGGAGGGGGCGCTGCCCACAAGCCGCTCCACCCGCTGCCAGTACTCCGGCTGAGAGGTATACTGATCGCAGGCCACCACCGACCACTTGGTCAGGTCGCAGTTCTGTGGCAGCAGGATATCGGCCGGCCCGAAGGGCAGGCCCTGGAATCGCTGGTCCATGACGGTCACCTCACACTTATGCTCTCTGTCAAAGGGCGGCTTTGATGGCCGCGAGCAGGTCGCCGAATTCCTCATAGGCGGGCACTTCCGGGTGGTCGGCCCGGATCTGGTCCGTGCTCTTGAAGAGGAAGCCCGCCTTGCTGGCCTGGATCATCCCCAGGTCGTTGTAGCTGTCCCCGGCGGCGATGGTGTCAAAGCCGCAGGACTGAAAGGCCTTCACGGTGGTGAGCTTGGACTGGGGGCAGCGCATGCGGAAGCCGGTGATGGCCCCGTCGGGGGCCACCTCCAGGGTATTACAGAAGAGGGTGGGCCGCCCCAGCTTTTCCATCAGGGGACTGGCAAACTGCTCAAAGGTGTCGCTGAGGATGATGACCTGGGTGAGGGACCGCAGCTCGTCCAGAAACGCCTTTGCCCCAGGGATGGGGTCGATCCGGGCGATGACAGACTGGATCTCCTTCAGGCCCAGACCGTGCTCCTTCAGGAGCTTCAGCCGAAAGTCCATCAGCTTGTTGTAGTCGGGCTCGTCCCGGGTGGTCCGGCTGAGCTCCGGGATCCCGCTCTCCCGGGCGAAGGCGATCCAGATCTCAGGGACCAGGACGCCCTCCATATCGAGACACACGATGTTCATAGCGCACCTCCGCTTCCTTTCTCTCTCCGGGTCAGCCCTGCTGCTCCCGGGCCTGTTTCTTTTTCAGATTGGTGAGGAAGTTGTCCATCCGCGTCAGGGCCTCGGCGATGTCCTTCATGCTGGTGGCGTAGCAGCAGCGGACAAAGCCCTCTCCGCCGGGACCGAAGGCGTTGCCGGCGATGACGGCCACCTTCTCCTCCATCAGGAACCGCTCGCAGAACGCCTCGGAGGAGAGTCCGCTGCTCCGGATGTCGGGGAAGACATAGAAGGCACCCTTGGGCTCAAAGCAGGGCAGGCCGATGCGGCGCAGGCCCTCCACCAGATACCGGCGGCGGCCGTCGTACTCATCCCGCATCTTCTCAATGTCACGGTCCCCGTTGCGCATGGCCTCAATGGCGGCGTACTGGCTGGTGGTGGGGGCGGACATGATGCCGAACTGGTGGAGCTTGAGCATCTGCTGGATGAGGGGGGCGGGCCCGCACAGGTAGCCCATGCGCCAGCCGGTCATGGCGTGGCTCTTGGAGAAGCCGTTGACCACGATGGTCCGCTCATACATGTCGGGAATATTAGCGATGGAGACGTGGTGCTGGCCATAGGTGAGCTCGGCGTAGATCTCATCGGAGATCACCATGATATCGGTGCCCCGCAGCACCTCGGCAATGGCCTCCAGGTCGGCCCGTCCCATGATCCCGCCGGTGGGATTGTTGGGGAAGGGCAGCACCAGCACCTTGGTCCTGGGGGTGATGGCGGCCCGCAGCTCCTCAGGGGTGAGGCGGAACTCATTTTCCGCCTTGGTCTCCACATAGACCGGTACGCCGCCGGCCATGTTGGCCAGGGGGCCGTAGCAGACGAAGGAGGGCACGGGCACGATGACCTCGTCCCCGGGATTCACCATGCACCGGAGGGCCAGATCGATGGCCTCGCTGCCGCCCACGGTGACGATGATCTGACTGGCAAAGTCGTACCGGAGCTGGAACCGGCGCTCCAGATAGGAGGCGATCTCCCGGCGCAGCTCGGCCATGCCGGCATTGGAGGTATACTTGGTAAAGCCCTTCTCCAGGGAATAGATGCCGGCGTCCCGGATGTGCCAGGGGGTGACGAAGTCGGGCTCGCCGATGCCCAGGGAGATGGCGTCCTTCATCTCCTCCAGGATATCGAAGAACTTGCGGATGCCGGAGGGCTTCACGTCCTTGATCCGCTCGGAAAGGATCGCATCGTAATTCATGTGAAGATCAGCTCCCTCTCCTGCTCTTCCCGCTTTTCAAAGATCAGGTGTTTTTCCTTGTACTTCTTGAGGATGAAGTGGGTGGCGGTGCCAGTGACGTCCTCCAGCGTGGCCAGACGCTGCCCCACGAACTCGGCCACCTCCCGCAGGGTGCGGCCCGAGATGATGACGGTGAGGTCGAAGGCCCCCGACATCAGGTAGACGCTCTCCACCTCGTCATACTGGTAGATCCGCTCGGCCACCCGGTCGAAGCCCTCCCCCCGCTGGGGCGTCACCTTGACCTCAATGAGGGCGGTGACGCTCTCCCGGTCGGTGCGGTCCCAGTCCACGATGGCCTTGTAGCCCAGGACGATCTTCTTCGCCTCGTACTCCTTGACGGCGGCGTCCACTTCTTCCACGGTCATATCGGCCATGGAGGCCAGCTGCTCCCGGGTCAGGGTGCAGTCGCTCTCCAGAAGGCGCAGCAGCTTTGTATCCACACGACATTCCTCCATTCTACGTACGGCAGGATATTAAAAAATATTATACACGCATCGGCGGCAATGGGCAAGTGAACTTTTCCCCACCTCAGATTTTTCCTTGACTTTAATAAAATTTATGTTTATACTTAATTTTATTAAATACAAAGTTCAGAGCGAGGTGATGAAATTTGATCTCTGTGGTCCCGGAGTGGATGACCGACCTGGAGGAGGAGGACGTGGCCTTTCTCCGGCGCTTCCTCCTGGCCTCCGGGTCTCTCAAGGAGGTGGCCGGGGAATACGGGGTGAGCTACCCCACCGTCCGGCTCCGGCTGGACCGGCTCATTCAGAAGGTCCGCCTGGCCGAGGACCGGGCCGCCGACCCCTATGTGGCCCTCATCAAGCGCCTGGCTGTCAATGAGAAAATCGACTTTGACGCCGCCAAACTCCTCATCAGTGAATACCGAAAAACAAAGGAGACTGCCCTATGAGTATTGCAAGTTTTATGTTCTTCCCCATCCTGTTCCTCTATCTGGCCGTTCCCACCGCCCTGCTGAGCATCCTGCAATACTTTCTCTCCCGGCTGGAGAGCCCCTGGCCGGGGCGGGTGCTGCCCATTTTGTCGGTGGTCAGCTCCCTGTGCTGGACGCTGGTCGTGCTGTTCAACATAGTGGGTCCGGCCTCTCCCGTCCTTTTTCTAATCCCCCTGGCCATGCTGGTGGTGTTCAACATCCCCACCCTCATCTTTCTGCTGGTCTACAAAAATACCCGCAAAAAATTTACCGAGCGCCGGGCCATGGACCGGAAGGACCTTCAAGACCTGTAACGCCCCTTTTGCCTTGCAATTCCGGCTCCGCAATATTATAATGACACCAATACCTTAATGTAAAGGAGCCACCATCCTATGGACCAGTCCTACATCCCCGAGGGCTATGCCCCCCGGCTCAATCTCTACGACACCCAGAAGGCCATCGGCCTTCTCAAGCGCCTCTTTGAGGACACTCTGGGCGGCGCCCTCAACCTGCGCCGGGTCTCCGCCCCCCTCTTTGTGGAGGCCAGCACCGGCCTCAACGACGACCTCAACGGCGTGGAGCGGGCCGTCACCTTCGACATCCCCGCCGCTGGGCGGGACGCCCAGGTGGTCCACTCCTTGGCCAAGTGGAAGCGCCTGGCCCTCCACCGCTACCAGTTCTCCGTGGGCGAAGGACTCTACACCGATATGAACGCCATCCGCCGGGACGAGCAGCCCGACAACCTCCACTCCATCTACGTGGACCAGTGGGACTGGGAGAAGGTCATCGCCCCCCGGGACCGGAACGCCGACTACCTCCGGCACACGGTAGAGACCATTGTGGAGGCCATCTGCCAGACCCAGACCACCATCCGCTCCATCTTTCCCCAGCTCATGTCCCTCCAGGAGGTGAGCCGGGATGTGAGCTTCGTCACCACCCAGGAGCTGGAGGACCTCTGGCCCGACCTCACTCCCAAGGAGCGGGAGAACGCCTGGGTGAAGGACCACCCCACCACCTTCCTCATGCAGATCGGCGGCGCCCTCAAGTCGGGCGAGCCCCACGATGGCCGGGCCCCCGACTACGACGACTGGTCCCTCAACGGCGATATCCTGGTGTGGAACGGCGTCCTGGGCCGCGCCCTGGAGCTCTCCTCCATGGGCATCCGGGTGGACCCCGCCGCCCTGGACCGCCAGCTCGCCATTGCCGGCTGCGATGACCGGCGCAGCCTCCCCTTCCACAAGGCCCTGCTGGCCGGAGAGCTCCCCCTCACCATCGGCGGCGGCATCGGCCAGTCCCGGCTGTGCGTCCAGCTCCTGGGCAAGGCCCACATCGGCGAGGTCCAGGCCGGCGTGTGGGACGACGTGACCCTCCAGGTCTGCCAGGACGCCGGCGTCGTCCTGCTGTAAAGGCGCTGTGAGCATGAAAAAAAATCTTTATCAGGTCATCACCCAGCCCAAAAAGTGCAATGGGCGGAAGGTCCTTCGGGTGCTCCGGTGGGTCCTGCTCCTGTACCTGCTCTATTTTGCGGTGGGCGCTCTGGCCCCCTTCGCCATCCACCCCCAGGTCAGCGCCGAGACCCAGGCCGCCTTTGACCCCGCCGCCCTCCGGGGCACGGGCTCCACCGACCGGGCCTCTCTGGTGCTGGACAACCAGGAGGCCCTGGACCTGCGGCTCCAGCTCATCGCCCAGGCCCGGGAGTCCATCGTCCTCACCTCCTTCGACATCCGGGACTGCGAGAGTGCCCGGGACGTCTTTGCCGCCCTGCTGGCCGCCTCCGAGCGGGGCGTGAAGATCCAGATCCTCTGGGACGGCATGAGCGGTTTCCTCCACGGCAGGGCCCCCGTCTTTTACGCTCTGGCCCGGCGAAGCAACGTGGAGATCCGGTTCTACAACGAGCCCAATTTCCTCCTGCCCTGGACCTTCAACGGACGCATGCACGACAAGTACCTCATTGTAGACCACACCTACATGGTCCTGGGCGGACGCAACACCTTCGACCTGTTCCTGGGCGACTATGTCCCGGAGGACGACAAGAGCCACGACAACGACGTCTTCCTCTGGAACACCGGCAGCACCACCGCCCGCAGCGTCATCGGCCAGGTAGAGGATTACTTTGCCCAGGTGTGGGACCGCCCGGAGAGCCGTCCGGCCCTCCAGCGCATCCCCTTCTGGGTCACCAAGGATGCCGCGGAGGCCGAGTCCCAGCTTCGGGAGCGGGACGCCTACGCCACCCTGCCCCTGGCCCTGGACTACACCTCCGCCACCGTCCCGGTGGACCGCTGCACCCTCCTCACCAACCCCACCCACATCCTGGCCAAGGAGCCCGTCCTGTGGTGGCAGCTCCAGCGGCTCATGGAGGAGGCGGAGGAGCATGTCTACCTCCAGACGCCCTACGCCGTACCCAGCCGGGATATGTATGAGGGGCTGACCCGGGCGGCAGGCGGGGACGTCCCCGTCGTCCTCCAGGTCAACTCCGTGGCCGTGGGGGACAACTTCGTGGCCTCCTCCGACTACCTCACCAACCGGGACCGGCTGCTGGACACCGGCGTCACCGTCTGGGAGTGGTTCGGCGATTACTCCTCCCACGGCAAGGCCGCCCTCATCGACGACCTGGCCATCGTGGGCTCCTACAACTTCGACATGCGCAGTACCTACCTGGACACAGAGATGATGCTGGTCTTCGACAGCCCGGCCTTTTACGACCTGCTGGAGGAGAATCTGGACGCCATGGAAGAACAGTGTCTCCAGGTGACGCCGGAGGGCTACCTCCCCAGGGAGGGCGTGGAGGAAAAGCCCTATCAGGACCCCAAGTCCTTCCTCTACCCCGTCACCCGCTGGCTCACCCAGCCCTTCCGATTCCTTCTGTAAGAGACCACAAGGCCCCTCCGGCATAGCCGGAGGGGCCTTGCTTGTTAGGCTTATTTGAACTTCACTGCGGTGCCGTAGGCGATGACCTCCGCCGCCCCCTGCATCACCGCCGCCGAGGCATAGCGCATGCACACAACTGCGTCGGCGCCCATCTCCTGGGCCTCCTCCACCATCCGCTTGGTGGCCAGGGCCCGGGCCTCGTTCATCATCTCGGTGTAGGCCCGCAGCTCGCCGCCCACCAGGGTCTTGAAGCCCTGGGTGATGTCCTTGCCGATGTTCTTGGACTGGATGGTGCTCCCCCGGACCAGGCCCAGGGTCTCCAGCTCCTTGCCGGAAATGGTCTCAGTAGTGGTCAAGATCATCTTCTTCGCCCCTTCTTATTTCGTTGATCCGTTCGATCAGTACATACAGGGACACCCCAATGAGGGCCAGCGGGATGGCGGCCCCCAGCAGCTTGCCCCAGAGCGGCAGGCCGGGCGCCAGGCAGAAGACCGCGACATAGAGCCCCAGCCACAGGCACAACAGGACCGTGATGACAATGGGCGCCACCAGCTTTCCCTTCTTCATAGGCCGCCTCCTTATCTGCTCCCCATTTTGGGTCCTTCCGCCCTTATTATGAGTCCCGGCCCGCAGGATGTCAACGGAAATAATTGATCCGATTCTTCAAAAATGTAGGTTTGTCAAACATATTGGACGGTGAACTCCCGAGGAGAAAGCCAACCCAGCGGTCTCATGGGGAAGTTATTGGAGCGGCGGTTGTGGACAGCGAGCTGCTTTGCGAAGTCGTCCAGAGAATAAAAGCGGTGGCAGG
>NZ_JAPFEA010000002.1 GCF_026169115.1 Intestinimonas sp.
CGGCCTTCGCCCTCAGAACGACGGGGGCAGGGCGCGTCTGGGAAGCCGCGCCCCACACAAAAGGAACGCCGCCCCTCCCCCGCGTCATCCTGAGCGCAGCGAAGGATCCGTCTCCCCCGACTCAATCGCCGTAGCCGATGTACTTCTCCATGATATCCAGGGGGACACGGGTGCCGGTGGCTTTGCACACCTTGTGGAAACCATATCGCTGGTAGAATCGCTGGGCCACCAGATTGTCCGGGGCGCAGCGCAGGCGCAGATAGTCCCGGCCCAGGGGCCGGTAGACCGACACCGCCTGTCCGATGAGCTGCACCCCCAGCCCCCGCTTGCGGAAGGTGGGCATCATATAGACAAAGGGGATATAGCCCACCCCCTTGTCGGCGTCCCGGCGCAGGTCCAGCTGGAGGACGCCGGCAACCTCGTCGCCCAGCATGACGCAGATGACCGAGTTGTGGTCGTAGCGCCACTGCTCCAGGGCGTCCCGGGCAAAGGCGTCCCCGTCGTAGTTGTCCCAGGAGCCGTGGATGTTGAGCCAGGCTTCTCCCCGGCATTGGCGGTAGAAGTCGCCCTCCCGCTCCATGTCCAGGGGCCGAAACCACATATTGGCGTCGGCCATGCCGCCGGTGTCCTGCTTCCACCAGCGCTGCTTGGCGAAGGTGGAGATCTCCTCGGGGAGGTGGCTGGCGTCATCGTGGAAGACCACCCGGACGTCGTCGCCGTCAAATTCCAGCAGGGAGACGGCGGTGTTGTCGCTGTGGGGCAGTTTGGCCGACTCCTCGATGCTCAGCCCCTGGAAGACGGCCAGGGCATTGCGGATGGCGGTGCCGTGGCTCACCACGGCCACCGTCTCATTGGGGTGGTTGTGGGCGATCTGCCGCACGGCGGCGGAGATCCGGGTCCGAAGGGTCTCAAAGCTCTCGCCCCCCTCCACCTGCCAGCGCCGGTCGGTGGCGTTGAACCAGGAGAGCTGCTGGACGTCGGTGCGGGCCACCTCGCCCCAGGTCCGGTCCTCCCACGCCCCCATGGCCACCTCCCGCAGGCTCTTCCGGGTGGTGAGGGGCAGGCCCTTGTGCTCATAGATGGCCCTGGCGGTGGTGCGGGTGCGGAAGAGGTCGCTGGAATACACCGCGTCCACATGGATGCCCGCAAACCGCTGGGCCAGCGCGGCGATCTGCCGGTAGCCGTTGTCGGTGACCAGGCTGTCATACTGCCCGTGGATGCGGCGGTAGAGGTTGCCCTCCGCCTCCGCGTGGCGGACCAGATAGAGTTTCGTCATTGGGGTCCTCCCTCTCTTCTCTCAAGCTAAATGCGATAGGGGGCCAGGGCCTGGTGGACCACGTCCTCAAAGCTCTCTGCCGCCCCCCAATCGAGCCGGAACAGGCCCTCTCCCCCACCGCCGCTGATGCAGCGCACTCGGGTCTGCCCAGTGAAATCATCCAGGATCACTGTGAGGGTGAGGCGGTTGCCCGCTCGGTAGTAGTGTTTTTCATAAACGTCCACCGTGCAGCTGCTGCCGTCGGTGCTGGCCACAGTGTGGGCGCCGATCAGGGTGCCGGTCACGCTGTCTGTCACCGCTTTGAAAATCAGATCCTGGCAGTCGGTCATGTCCAGAGTCACGAAATAGCTCAGATCCTCCATGGCGATCTTCCCCCTTTCACCAGGGCCGGACGCCCCCCGTGAGCGCGGCGATGTTGGCGAGGCCCTTTCGCTCGCCGATGGCGGAGAGCTCATCCCGGACCCGGACGGGGGCGTAGGCGTCGGCAAAGGAGGCGGTGCCCACCGCCACCGCCGCGGCCCCGGCCAGCATGAGCTCGGCGGCGTCGGCACCCTTGCTCACGCCGCCCATGCCCAGGATGGGCACCTTGACGGCATTGGCCACCTCCCACACCATCCGCACCGCCACGGGCAGCACGGCGGGACCGGAGAGACCGCCGGTGTTCATCTTCAAAATGGGCCGGCCCGTATTGACGTCGATGCGCATGCCCCGGATGGTATTGATGAGGCTGATGGCGTCGGCCCCCGCCCCCTCCACCGCTTTGGCGATCTCGGTGATGTCGGTGACATTGGGGGAGAGCTTCACCATCACGGGGACGGTGGAGCTCTTTTTCGCGATCTCGGTGACCTCGGCGGCCATCTCCGGCCTGGTGCCATAGGCCAGGCCCCCCGCCTTCACGTTGGGGCAGGAGATGTTGACCTCGATCATGTCCACCCCCGCCGCCGACAGCTTTTCACACATGCCGCCGTACTCCTCCGGGGTGTTGCCGGAGATGTTGGCGATGATTTTCACGTCGTGCCTGCGCAGCTCCGGGAGCTCGTGGGCGATGAAGGCGTCCACGCCCGGGTTCTGGAGCCCCACGGAGTTGAGGATGCCCATGGGGGTCTCGGCGATGCGGGGGGCGGGATTGCCCTGCCGGCGCAGGGGGGTGAGCCCCTTGACGCAGATGGCCCCCAGCTCGCTCAGGTCGAAAAACTGTCCGTACTCCCGGCCAAAGCCGAAGGTGCCGGAGGGGACCACGATGGGGTTCTTGAGCTCCACCCCGGCGAAATTTACCCGCAGATCAGTCATTCCAGTCCACCTCCCCGGCATTGAAAACGGGGCCGTCCTTGCAGACGTGCTTCCGGCTGCCGTCGGCCATGTCGCAGGCGCAGACCAGGCAGGCCCCCACGCCGCAGCCCATGCGCTCCTCCAGGGAGACCTGGCACGCCACGCCGTGGGCGGCGCAGGCCGCCGCCACCGCCTTGAGCATCCCCTTGGGGCCGCAGGCCATCACCACCGGAGGCTCCGGCTTGCCGGAGCAGGCGGCGCAGTCGGCCCCGGCGCAGGGCTGGTTCCGGAGGAACTCCTCCACCAGCTCTGTGACAAAGCCCTTCCGGCCGGTGGAGCCGTCGTCGCTGATGACGCTCATGGAGCGGCAGCACTCGACAAAGGCGTCGGTGAGCATCTGGTGTCCCTGGTCCCGGAAGCCCAGGGCGGCGTGGACCTCCGCCCCGGCAGAGGCCGCGGCCTTGGCCACGCCTAGCATGGGGGGCACGCCGATGCCGCCCCCCACCACCAGGAGCCTTTTGGCCGATAGGTCAAAGCCGTGGCCCAAGGGGCCCAGCACGTCCAGCATATCCCCCGCCTTCCGCCGGGAGAGCCACTGGGTCCCCTCTCCCCGGACCTCGAAGACCACACGCAGCAGGTCGCCCTGCCAGTCGCAGATGGAGATGGGCCGGCGGAGCAGGCGCTCCTCCCCGCACTTGATGTGGACAAACTGGCCGCAGGACGTCTGGGACGTCATCTCCTCCCCCACCTCCAGGGTGAGGGAATAGGCAAACTCGTTGAGGCGGACGGCCTCCGCCACGGTACACATCTTCTGGACAGGCATCCAGAACCCTCCCTACTTCTTTTTCTCCTTGTCCCGCTCGATCCAGCGGTGGTCCCGGTAGAACTCGTACCGCCCGCACTGGGGACACAGGTACAGGTCGGCCCGGGCGCACAGATAGTTGAGCCGGGCCGGCAGGAGGGCCGGGCTCAGGTATTCCAGCGCCGCCCCACAGGCGGGGCAGCGTTTTTCCATGGTCTCCTGCTTCTCTTCCACGCTCAGCCCTCCCAATCCGGCTTGTCGTCGTCCCGACCAAACCAGCGGCGCTTTTTCTTCTCCGGCTCCGGGGCTCGCTCCGTCTGCGGCGCGCCGGAGCCCTTCACAGGCAGACAGCTCATGCCGCAGTAGATGCACCGCTCGCTCTTCCCCACCTGCCCGCAGGAGGGGCAGCGGTAGTCGGGCAGGGCATCCTGCTCTGCCCGGTACCGCTCCGCCCGCTCCCGGGCCTCCTGCTCCTCCCCCCGCTCGTAGAGGTCGAAGTGGCCGCAGGTGGGACAGCGGTAGAGGGCGGCGTCAAAAAAGTCAAAGCTGAAGGGAAGATCGTTTTTCAAGTGTATGTCCTGGACATAGACCGCCGCTCCGCCGCAGGCGGAGCATTTTTTCGTTTTCCGTTCCTCAGCCATACTGCTCCCTCACTTTCGGTCAGGATCGCCGGGCATGGTCTCCTCCATGGTTTTCAGATCCACCACGCTGCCGCAGATGGGACACTTGCGGTCCCGGCGCAGGTTGCCGCAGGTGGGGCAGAGAAAGAGCTGGGGACTGATCTCCCCCGCCCTCACCTTCTCCTGGAAGGCCAGGAGCCAGGCCCGGTCCTCCGCCTCCTCCCGCCGCTCCGCCGCCCGGCGCTCCAGCTCCTCCCGGGGCAGGTACAGCTCCCCCCTGCCGCATTTGGGGCAGGTGTGGAGCTCCATGGGGAAGCTGCCGGGGTCCGTCCAGCCCGTCATACGGACCAGCCGCTCGTATTCCATCGCCCCGCCGCAGGCGGGGCAGGTCTTCTTTTCTCCCATATCCTTCACCTACTTCTCCCAGTCCGGCTTTTTCCGCCGGCCAAAAAAGCCCTTCTCCTCCCAGGGGTCGTCCCTGGGCTTGGTCCGCCGGTCCCCCGGTTCGGGTCCCGGCCCGGCGGCGGGCTCCGGCGGCGTGGCGTCCTCCGCCGGTTTTTCCTCCGTGGTGAGCCAGTCCGGCTCCTCCGGCGCCCGCTCCAGGAGCCACAGGGCCTTTTCGCATCCGGGACAGTACCAGGCGCCCTCGTAGCAGATGTTCCCCGAGAGAAACACCCCCTCCAGTCCCTGGCGCTCCTCCCCGGCAGGGCGCAGCTCCACCGCCTTCTCCTCGTCCCAGCCGGACACCTTCCAGCGCCGCTCCACCTGGTCCAGAAGGGCCCGGACCGGCTCTGGCATGGACGTCTGCCCGCCCGGCGTCGGCGTTTCCTCCGCCGGCGGCAGCCAGCGGTACTCCCAGTCGTAGGAGCGGACCCGCTTGGTCTGCATGGCCCCCGTGACCATGTCCTCTCCGCAGAACGGACACTTCATGGCCTTACCGGATGGTCACATACTGCGCGATGGCGTCCCGCATGGTCTCGGCGGCGGTCCGGGCGGCCGCCTGGAAGTCGGTCCCGTCCCCGCCCGTCTTCTGCCAGGCGCACATGATGGACCGGGAGGCGTTGACGATGGCGCCGTGGCCGTCCTTGTCAAAGGCGTGCTGCACATCCTCGGCGGTGCCGCCCTGGGCCCCGTAGCCGGGAACCAGGAAGAAGGTATGGGGCAGACGGGCCCGCTGCTCCTGAAGCTCCTCGGGGTAGGTGGCCCCGGTGACAGCCCCGGCCAGGCCGTAGCCGTACTTGCCCTCGCTGCCCGCCCCCAGCTTCTCGGCCATGTCGCCCAGGAGCTGATAGACTAGCCTGTCCCCGGCGGTCAGGTTCTGGAGCTCGCCGGAGCCGGGATTGGAGGTCTTGGCCAGGAGGAAGAGACACTTATCGTACTTTTTGCAGGTCTCCACAAAGGGGCCCACAGTGTCGGAGCCCATGTAGCCGTTGAGGGTGACGCAGTCGGCCCCGAAGGCGGTGTGGGCGGCGCTCCCCACCTGGGTCTCTCCCAGCCAGGCGTCGGCGTAAGCCTGGGCGGTGGAGCCGATGTCCCCCCGCTTGATGTCGGCGATGACAAAGAGGCCCTGCTCCCGGGCGTAGGCGATGGTCTTTTCCATGACGGCCAGCCCCTGCCAGCCCAGCCGCTCGTAGTAGGCGGCCTGGGGCTTCACAGCGGGGACCACGTCCTTGAGGGCGTCGATGAGGCCCTTATTGAACTGCCACACCGCCTCGGCGGCGCCGGCCAGGGTCTCCCCGTGCTGGGCATAGGCGGCCTTGAGGATGTGGGGCGGGATCTGCTCCGGCTTAGGGTCCAGACCGGCCACGGTGGGATTGCGCTTTTCAATGATCTTCTCCTGCAATACATCAAACGACATTTTTATACGTCCTCCCTTTCTCTGTCCTTGTAGACGATCTTTCCGCCCACGATGGTATACTTCACTTTACCCCTCAGCTCCCGGCCGGCAAAGGGGGTGTTGCGCCCCTTGGAGGCGAACGCCTCCGGGTCCACGGTCCAGACTTCGTTGGGGTCGAATACGGTAAAGTCGGCCTCGCCCCCCAGGCTCAGCCGTCCCTTGGGGATGCCCAGAATACAGGCCGGGTTAAAGGTCATCTTCTTCAAAATGTCGGAGAGGTCCAGCTTCCCGGTGTGGTAGAGGGCGGTGAGGGTGGCCCCCAGAGAGGTCTCCAGCCCCACCATGCCGCTGGGCGCCTCGGCCAGCGGTCTGGCCTTTTCCTCGGCGGAGTGGGGCGCGTGGTCGGTGGCGATGGCGTCGATGGTGCCGTCCCTGAGCCCTTCGATGATGCCCTCCACGTCCTGCTTTGTCCGCAGGGGGGGATTGACACGGGCCATGGCGCCCTGGGCAAGGACCTCGTCCTCCGTGAAGGTGAAGTACTGGGGGCAGGTCTCGCAGGTGATGTGGACCCCCTTTTTCTTGAACTGCCGGACGATCTCCACGCTGCCGGCGGTGGAGATGTGGCAGATGTGGACAGCCGCCCCCGTCTCCTCGGAGAGCATGGCGTCCCGCATGACCATCAGCTCCTCGGCGATGGCGGGACGGCCCGGCAAACCCAGGGCCCGGGAGACCCGCCCCTCGTTGACGGCGTAGTTGCAGACCATGTCGGCGTCCTCACAGTGGGAGAGGACGGTGAGCCCCAGCCGTTTGGCGCGGATGAGGGCATCCCGCATCAGATTGGCATTCTGGATGGGCATGCCGTCGTCGGAGAGGGCCACCGCCCCCGCCTCCTTCAGGGCCTGGGCGTCGGTGAGGGCCTCCCCCTTCTCCCCCACGGTCACCGCGCCGATGGGCCACACCCGCACCCCGCAGGACTCCGCCCCCCGGCGGAGGATGTATTGGATCTGCTCGGGGCAGTCCACGGCGGGCCTGGTGTTGGGCATGCAGGCCACAGAGGTGATGCCGCCCCGGGCGGCGGCAGCCGTACCGGTGGAGATGTCCTCCTTATATTCCAGGCCCGGCTCCCGCAGGTGGACGTGCATGTCCACCAGTCCGGCGCACACGGTGAGACCCCGGGCGTCGATGACCTGGGCCTCGCTGTCCCGGAGGTCGCTGCCGATCACAGCCAGTTTTCCATCCTCAATGAGAATGTCCATCACGCCGCCGATCCCCCCAACGGGGTCCACCAGACGGCCTTTTTGGATGAGAAGCTTCACGTCATTGCTCCTTTCCTACGTTGGGCACAACAAGAGAGGGACCGGGCGGCCCGCTCCCCTGGGATGATCTCCCTCCGGCGGCCCTGTTCGCTGTGTATGCCGCCGACTTCCTTATAATTATAGAAGATGTGTCTTCGTTTGGCAATGGATTTTTCATGAATCCTGGGCACAATAAGGGCAGACTGGTTCAGAAGGAGGAATATCATATGGAACGCAGAACCATCATGCGCAGCATCGGCCTGGGCATGGCCGCCGGCGCCGCCCTGGGGCTGCTGATGGCCCCCCAGAAGAAAACGCTGAAGTCCACCGCCAAGAAGGCCGTCCGGGCCGTGGAAGACGCCGCCGAAAACATGACCCAGCACCTGAGTATGTAACGCCGCCCCCCGCCGTTTTGAACAGCCCCCCACTTGTTAGACAGGATATATACTGTCCAACAAGTGGGGGGCTGTTCACATTGTGGTTACGGGGGCTTCTTTTTGTCATGTGCTGACACAAAAGATGCAGACATATGAAAGCAGCCTGTAAGGCGGCACACCAAACCGGAGCCCAGTGCAGCGGGTCCGGTTTGGAAAGGAGGAACAAGGGAGCGAGCGGATGACTCTTTTTTGTGTGTAAACATAAAAAAGCGTGGTCGCAAAGCGAACTTTGCGACCACGTGGTGACCCAGCGGGGATTCGAACCCCGGACCCATTGCTTAAAAGGCAATTGCTCTGCCAACTGAGCTACTGAGTCAAATATACAAAAGCCGGCAAAATGGCGAAAAATCTGGCTGGGATGGCTGGACTCGAACCAGCGGATGCGGGAGTCAAAGACCCGTGCCTTACCACTTGGCTACACCCCAATACAGCGATACCTAAAAGCAAAGGGCCGGAGCGGACGCTCCGGCCCTTCTGCCTTGAGGTCATATGGGGTGGGTGACGGGACTCGAACCCGCGACACTCGGAACCACAATCCGATGCTCTACCAACTGAACTACACCCACCATGTTTCAGACCGTATTACGTATACGCCACCAACTAAGAGATACGCAGCCGATTTCTGTCCGTTCCTGAGATATATGGCACGCCAGAAGGGACTCGAACCCCCGGCCCACTGCTTAGAAGGCAGTTGCTCTATCCAACTGAGCTACTGGCGCGTATGGAGCGGGTGATGGGAATCGAACCCACGCGACCAGCTTGGAAGGCTGGGATTCTACCATTGAACTACACCCGCACGGGCACTGTC
>NZ_JAPFEA010000016.1 GCF_026169115.1 Intestinimonas sp.
CTCCTCAAAGAGCCACTCGCCAAAGGAGAGCAGCTGGCTGCGGCTGATACCGGTAAAGTCGGCGGGGATGCTGTTGAGCCGCTCCGGGTCGCCGGACAGATAGACGGGGACGGGCAGCGCCAGCCCGTAATAGCGCACCAGCTCGGCCACCTTCCGGGGCTGGAAGTAGTGATCCATGCCGGACTTGGCGGTCAGGATCACCGCCGTGCCCACCGGACACTCCTCCAGCGGCTCCAGGGTGTAGGTGCCGTCGGGAAGCCCTGTCCACACATGGGCTCCGCCGCCCGCCGCCGGCCGGGTGTGGACCACGATGGAGTTCGACACCATGAAGCAGGAGAGCAGGCCGATGCCGAACCGGCCAATGTAGTCCTCGGGGATCTTTCCGTTGACCAGCTCCGTCTTGGAGGACTGGCCGATCACCGCCAGGAAGCGGTGGATGCCCTCCTCGCTCAGTCCCGCGCCGTTGTCCCGAAAAATCAGGCGGCGGCCCGGCTCCACGGTGATGGTGATTTTTCCTCCGTTCCAATCCGGCTGCGACTTCTGCCGCAGGGTGATGGCGTCCACGCCGTTTTGCAGCAGCTCCCGGAGGAACACATCCGGGCTTTTGTACAGGTGGTTGGACAGCACGTCCAGCATCCCGCCCAAATTTACTTGAAAATGATAGGTGTCGCTCATCGTTCTATCTCCTTTTTCGTCCTGCTCTGTGTCGCGATTAATAGGAAACCGCTGGCTCATAACGGGTATTATCCAACCTTGCAGTCAACCTCTATGTAATCTGAATGGAAGTGCAGCCCATTCTTTCGAGCTTCTTTTTACCCCAGAGCTCCGCTTTTCCGATTTATCATAAGAAATCATGACTTAAAACAACAAAAACGCCTTGTGCTGTACTACCGCATGGACAGTACAGCGCAGGGCGCGAAAAGATTACAAGAGAAGTACCACATCCGCCAGTGGATGTGGTTTCTTCTTTGCACAAGATCAATTTTTCATCTTTGAAGAGCGTAATCAAAGACTGCCTCAGCTTTCCTTCCATAGCAAAACTGAACTGAACCAGTAAAAACGGACAGCGACAAAATGTCCCGTGATATAGGGAAGTAAACTACGCCCTAGACCACGTTTTGCCAGGCCGCGGAGTTTTCTGCGCTCTGGTGCTTGGGGGAGAGGGACAGCTCCTCTGTGAAGAAATCTCCCAGCCAGGCGGAAAAGATCGCCGCACCCTCCTGGTTGAGGTGCCCGGGGTCGTAGTAGTGGCTGGTGGGGCGGATACCGATGGACAGGCTCTCCTCTGTCCAGTCGAAGAAGGGGACGCCCAACGCCGTCGCGTCGGCGGCGATCTGAGTGCGTGTATCGGCGGGAAGCTGGCTGTAAGTGGGATGGAGGACCAGCGCAAAAGCAACGCCCTGCTTCTCACACAGAGCAGCGATCCTGGTGAGCCAGGACAGATTTTCCTCATAGACCGCCTGGGGCTGGGGCTGACGGGTGAAGGGACCGTCGGCGATCTGCTCAAAGACGCCGCTCACCGGGGTAAAGCCCTTGAAGGCGTCGGTCCCGGTGGGGAGAAGGGCGCTGGCGGCCTCGCCTGCCGTCAGCTCCTTCCACCGGCTGTGGTAGAAATACAGGGGGAAGAGAAGGCCGGTGCGCAGTTCCGGCTCTGCCGCTGTGAAGACGGCTCCCAGCCGGTTGAGTCCGAAGGGCATATAACCCACATTGACCTGGGTGTAGCTCTGGTACTCCTGAAAAGCAAGGGCGGAACCCTCCAGCACGACGAGGGAAGGCGTCTGGGTCTCCAGCGCCTCCCGAAGGTACCAATAGGTCTGGGAGAGGGTCTGCTCCGGCCCGGCCAGAACATAACCGGTGAGCCCGCTCTGGTCATAGACCGCTGTCGGGTCCACATCGCAGTAGGCGTAGGAGCTGCCCAGATAGAGGTAGTCCAGGCTGTCCTCCGGCTCGGCCAGGTAGGGACCCCACACGGCGCCGTAGTCCGTCCGGACGGGGCGGAAGGCCAGGGAGAGCACACCGATCAGGCCGGCGGCAAGGATCAGAAAAAGCAGGGCGAAGATAGGCTCCCGCCATTTGGAAGTTCGCAAAAGGGACCACTCCGTTTCGTGTGCCATGTCAGAATTTGAAGTAGATGAAGTCTTGGGGATCGTAGCCGGTGCCATACACGCCGAAGATGAGCACGGTCAGCAGCAGAGCAAGGCTCAGGACCCACCGGACGGGCCGGGGCAGGGTGAAGAATTTCTGCCGGGGGCTGCCCCGGTGGACAGAATAGAGGTCCACCGCCAGCAAAAGGACCACCGCCAGTGTGGCCACCACAAGCTCAGGAAGGTCCAGTCCCCAGGCGGAGAAGGGCCGGGTGAGCCAGGGGCCGGTGAGCATGGCGCGGAAGATGGACAGGGAGTGCGTGAAGGAGCCGCCCTTGAAAAAGACCCAGGCCACGGTGCTCAGCAGGAAGGTGAGGGCCATCTGGAGCACAGCGGTGAGGGGGGCGTCGTCGGCCAGGCCCAGGCTGTGCCGGATGCGGTCCCTGGACTTCTGTGTCACGCCGCCGACGACCTGATAGAGGCCGTTGAGGAGCCCCCAGACCACGAAGGAGAGCGCGGCGCCGTGCCACAGACCGCTGACCGCAAAGACGATAAGAATGTTGAGATATTTCCGTCTCCGGCCCTTCCGGCTGCCCCCCAGCGGGATGTAGAGATAGTCCCGGAACCAGGAGGACAGGGAGATGTGCCAGCGCCGCCAGAATTCCCCGATGGAGCGGGAAAAGTAGGGGGTGCGGAAGTTCTCCATCAGCTGGAAGCCCATGACCTCGGCGCAGCCCAGGGCCATGTCGGAGTAAGCGGAGAAATCGCAGTAGATCTGGACAGAGAAGGCGACGGCGGCAGCCATGACCTGAAGGCGGCCAAAGCTGGCCGGGGCGGCATAGACCGTGGAGACCAGGATACCCAGCCGGTCGGCAATGACCAGCTTTTTGAAGGCGCCCCACAGGAAGCGCAGGAGCCCCCGGCGGAAGGACTCCCAGCGAAAGGGGGCAGGTCTGCGGAACTGGGGCAACAGACTGCCCGCCCGGCCAATGGGACCGGAGATCAGATAGGGGAAGCAGGAGAGAAAGAGGGCCAAGTCCAGAAAGGAGGTCTCCGCCGGGCGGTCCCGGCGGTAGACGTCGATGAGGTAGCCAGCGGCCATGAAGAGATAGAAGGAGAGCCCGGCAGGGAGGAGCAGGTCCAGGGCGGGGGAGGAGAAGGCCAGTCCCGCGGCGGTGAGGACCCGTTCCAGCAGGCCCAAGGCGAAGGCCAGATATTTGAAGAGGAAAAGCGTTCCGAACAGGGCAGCCAGGAGGATACCCAGGACGGCCTTCCGGCGGCCGCCCTCAAACCGGTCCAGGAACCGGGCGCCCAGATAGGTGACAGCCGTGGCGGCCAGGAGGGAGAGCAGGTGTTCCGGCCCGGCACACAGGAGGAACCACCAGCTGGCGCACAGCAGCCAGAGCCGCCGGGCGGTCCCGGACAGGAGAAACCAGACAAGGGCGACCACAGGGAAAAAGAGAAAGAAACCGGGGGAGAGAAAGCTCATGAGGCGGGCACCTACTTTCAAGGGGAGGATGGGGCCGCGGGGCCCGTCGTCAAAGGAATGCCTTTATTTTACCCGACAAACCGTCAAATGGCAAGGGTGTGCCGCACCGGGGGCGGCGGTGCGGCATACCCTGAGTTAGAAACGGTATTGGGAGGTATGACCATGAAGACGGAACCAAAGGTGCGCTATTACCTGGGGGCCAATACCCCGGGCGGCTTCTATTCCCTCTATGACCAGCTCCTGGACCCGGAGGAGATGGAGGAGGTGCTGATCCTGAAGGGGGGACCCGGCTGCGGCAAGTCCACCCTCATGGGCCGGGTGGCCGCCCGGGCAGAGGCCATGGGCCTTCCCGTGGAATACATACGCTGCTCCGGCGACCCGGACTCCCTGGACGCCATCCTTCTGCCTGACCGCCATGCCGCCATCATGGACGGTACGGCGCCCCATGTGTTGGAGCCCAGACTGGCGGGGGCGGTGGAGCGGTATGTGGACCTGGGGGCGTGTTACGACCACGTGAGCCTGAAACGGATCCGGGGGGAGCTGGAGCAGGCCATGAAGGGCTACAAAGGCTGCTATGCCAGGGCCTACCGCTGCCTGCGGGCGGCAGCCGAGCTGGCTGCTGACCGCGCCGCCCTGCTCCAGACGCCGGCGCTGGAGGAAAAAATGAGAAAGCGGGCCAGGGGCATCCTCTCCAGAGAGTGTCGCCGGAGGGGGCAGGGGGAGGGAAGGGTACAGCGGCGCTTCCTCTCCGCCATCACCCACAAGGGCGTGCTGGTGGAGTTTGAGACGGTGGAGGCGCAATGCAGGCGGGTCTATGAGCTGTCGGACCATTATGGCTTGGGGCACCTGCTGCTGGCCCAGCTGCTCTCCGGAGCGACGGCGGCGGGCTGGGATGCCATCGCCTGTCCCTCGCCCCTCTTTCCCGAACGGCTGGAGCATCTGATCCTGCCCCAGCTCTCCCTGGCCTTTGTCACCACCGGCAGTGGTGCGGCCTACCCCGGACGGCCCTTCCGCCGGCTGCGGATCGACGCCATGGTCGAGCGGGAGCTGTTGCAGCGCAGCCGGGCCCGGCTCCATTTCTCCCAAAAGGTCTCGGCTGCCCTCCTGGACGAGGCGGTCTCCTCCCTGGCCCAGGCCAAGGCCATGCACGACGCTCTGGAGCGCCTTTACAATCCTCATGTGGACTTTGAACAGGTGGGGGCCACAGCGGAGGTCATCGCCGGGGAACTGCTGGGGAATGGGAGCGAGCAGGGGAACACAGAGACGAGCACGGAACCCGCAGAGGGGCAGGAAATGTGAGCATGCTCAGCCTGGGGACGCTTTGAAGCCCGTTTGAACAGAAGGTCCGGAGTCTGACGTCCTGGGCATTGACATTTTCCCTTCGGCCCCCCATAATGGAAGCAGAATGGGAAACGCGGGAAACAAAAGATCGGCCGTGAAACGACAAGGAGGGAACGCCATGACGCCGATGCTCGCCCCCCTGGTGGGGGACGCGCCTACCGTCACGTTTATCGGACTGTGTAAGAACGCCGGCAAGACCACCGCCATGTGCCGTCTCATTGAGGAACTGTCGGGGGAGACCCTGGCCATGACCTCGGTGGGACGGGATGGAGAGCGCACCGATGTGGTCACCGGTACGGAAAAGCCGGAGATCTGGGTGCGTGAAGGTACCCTGTTCGCCACGGCCCGGGGGATGCTGCCCCTGTGCGACACTACCCTGGTGGTGGAAGGGCTTACAGACGTAATGACGCCGCTTGGGGCAGTGGGGATCTTCCGCGCCCTCAGCGACGGATACATCCAGCTGGCCGGGCCCTCTGCGGTGAATCAGCTGGGGCCGCTGTCCAAGACCTTCCGCGCTCTGGGGGCCCAGCGGGTCCTCATTGACGGCGCGGCGGGACGCAAGTCCCTGGCCGGGGCGGAGTCGGGAGCCACCGCCGTTTTGTGCGTGGGCGCCTCCGTGGACGGCGGTATCCCCTTCATTGCCGCCGAGACCGCCCACACCTGCCAGCTGTTCGCAGCGCCGGAGGCGGAGGATGCCGGGCTCCACGCCGCCCTGGATGCGGAGGAGGGGCGCTATGCGCTTTTCAGCCTCCAGGGGGAGCGGCTGCCCCTGGAGCTGGAGCAGAACGGGCAGCCGGCCTGGCACCTGCTGCCCCGGGACCACTGCGTACTGTGGATCGGCGGCGGGGTCACCGGGCCGCTGCTCCGGACCCTGGCCCGGCGGGGCGCCCCCATCACTGTGGCCGTCCCGGACGCCACCCACTTTTTGTGTGACCGGAGCTCTGCCGAGACCTTCCGCCGGTGCGGCGGCTCCCTGATGGCGGCCCGGCGTCTGCGCATTGCCGCCGTCACCGCCAACCCGTGGTCGGCTTACGGCAAGCACCTGGACGGGCCTGCGCTGCTGGAGGCCCTCCGGGCCGCCGTGGACGTGCCCGTGGTGGACGTGCGCCAATAACGCCGAAGAGCGGAAACAACAAAGACGAACCCGTGCCTGCACATGCGGGCACGGATACGATGACGAGGTGAAAGAGAATGAAGCTCAACGCGCAGCTCAAGGAGGATACGGGTTACAGCTGGGTCATGGCCAGGATGGAGCCCGCCTCGCCCTTCGGCCACGCTCTGGTGCGCGCCCCCCGCTGGTACGGTCCGGGCGAGGAGGGGCAGCTGGAGGAGGAGCTCTCCCGTGTGGAGGCCCTCCGCACCCTGCTGGACAGCGGGGAGCCGGCTCTGGACAGCATCACCCACATCCTGTCCGAGTTCCACGACATCCGAAACTCTCTCAAGCGGCCCACCAGCGCCCCCATGGACGAGGTGGAGCTCTTTGAAGTCAAGCATTTCCTCATCCACCTGGAGCGCCTGGCCCAGACCTATGCCGAGATCCCGGCCCTGGAGGGGCTGGAGATCCGTCCTATGACCGAATCTCTGAATCTGCTGGACCCCAGCGGGCGGCGCCTGCCCGCCTTTACGGTGGAGAACGCCTTTGAACCGGCCCTGGAGCGGGTCCGGGAGGAGAAGGCCCTGGTGGAGGGGCTCCTCCGGCAGACCGAGAAGAAGGGCAGGGATGACCTGATGGCCCGCCGGCGGGAGCTGGTCCGAAAGGAGGACCGGCTGGAGCTGGAGGCCCGCAAGCGGCTGACCATGGCCCTCCTCCGGGAGCGGGATACCTTCCTGGCGTCCATGGAGGCCATTGGCCGGCTGGATCTGCTGCTGGCCAAGGCCCGGCTGGCCCGGCGCTTCTACTGCTGCCGGCCGGAGATCGTGGACAAGCCCCGGGTGGAGGCGGCGGACATGGTCCATCCGGAGGTGGCCGACCACCTGCGGGAGCGGGGGGCGGCCTTCACCTCCGTGTCCATTACCCTGGAGCGGGGGGCCACCGTCATCACGGGGGCCAATATGGGCGGAAAGAGCGTGTCCATGAAGAGCCTGACCCTCAACCTCCTGCTGGCCCAGACCGGCTTTTTTGCCTTCGCCGGCAGCTTTTCCGCCCCCCTCTTCGACAGCGTCTCCCTCATCTGCACCGACCGGCAGTCGGTGGAGCAGGGCCTGAGCTCCTTCGGCGCCGAGGTGGCCGCCCTGGGCGACGTCCTGCGGGAGGAGAAGGGGAAGTTCTTCTATGTGGCCCTGGATGAGTTTGCCCGGGGCACCAACCCCAGAGAGGGCGCGGCGCTGGCCAAAGCCCTGGTGGAATACCTGGGCCGGCTCAACTGCGTGGCCCTCATGACCACCCACTACGACGGGGTCTCCGACGCGGCCCGCCGGCACTATCGGGTGGCCGGCCTGGGCGCGCTGGACACCGCCGCCATCCGGAAGGATGAGGCCCCCCTGGACCGGCTCTCCCGGCTCATGGATTACCACCTCATCGAGGCAGAGCCCGGAGAACCCTGCCCCAGGGACGCCCTGCGGGTCTGTCGTCTCCTGGATCTGGACCCGGAGTTGATGGAAATTTTCTCAAAAAATAGTTGACAAAAGAGCTGTAAGTGGTATAATAGGTTTTGTTAAAAGTACCTAAAACAATTTAATAATATGGTGGATAGAGGAGCGGTGCGCCAGGTACCGCCGTGATGCAAAGGGTTGGCAGACTCAATGCGCGGCGTGAATGGGACCACCGCCGAAGGAACGGGGACGCTGCATGGAACCGTTTCTGCTCCGTGCGCTCAGCGCGTACGGAGTGTCATGACTACATGGTGCGCTATTCACGTCAGGGCAGGGCCCTGGCGTGAATAGCGCACCTTTTTTTCGTTGTGAAGCGCTGTTCGAGTGCTGCCCTGTGGACAGTGCCCGGAGGCGCTTTGTTTTTTGCCCGGTGAATAAATTCTAAAAATTGACAGGAGGACATTACCATGGAAGAGATCAAATCCCTGCTTCGGCTCCGTATGAGTGCAAAGGATGCCCACTACGGCGGAAATCTGGTGGACGGAGCCCACATGGTCCACCTTTTCGGCGATGTGGCCACCGAGCTGCTCATCATCAGCGACGGCGATGAGGGCCTGTTCTGTGCCTATGACAACGTGGAGTTCCTGGCTCCCGTGTACGCCGGCGATTACATTGAGGCCGAGGGCAAGATCACCAAGATCGGCAATACCTCCCGCAAGATGGAGTTCGAGGCCCGCAAGGTCATCATCTCCCGCCCCGACATCAACGACTCCGCCGCCGACGTGCTGGCTGAGCCCGTGGTGGTTTGCCGGGCCTCCGGTACCTGCGTGGTGCCCAAGGACAAGCAGCGCAAGGCCCGCTGAGCAACAGACCGGACAGAAAGAAGGGCGGCTCCCTGTGGGGGCCGGCAACAACGTAACAGGAAAGGAGCGGTCCCATTGGAGAAGCTGATTATCACCGCCGCCATCTGCGGCGCAGAGGTCACCAAGGAACACAATCCCGCCGTCCCCTACACGGTGGAGGAAATGGTGCGGGAGGCCAAGAGCGCCTTTGAAGCCGGCGCCGCGGTCATCCACGTGCACGTCCGTGAGGACGACGGCACCCCCACCCAGGACCGGGAGCGGTTCCGCGTGGTGCTGGACGCCATCAAGGAAGCCTGCCCTGGCGTCATTCTGATCCCCTCTACCGGCGGCGCCACCGGCATGACCCCGGAGGAGCGGCTGCAGCCCACCGAGCTGATGCCTGAGATGGCCACGCTGGACTGCGGTACCTGCAACTTCAGCGACGACATCTTCGTCAATGACATGCCCACCATGCGGGCCTTCGGCAAGCGGATGCTGGAGAACAACATCAAGCCCGAGTATGAGTGCTTTGAGATCGGCCACCTGGACACCATTGTGAACATGGCCAACAAGGGCCTGGTGCCCGGCGCTCCCATGCAGTTCAACTTCGTCCTGGGCGTCAACGGCTGCACCCCTGCCACCGTGGGCAACCTGGACTATCTGGTCAAGCAGATCCCCGCCGGGTCCACCTGGACCGTCACCGGTGTGGGCCGGGGCGCCTGGCCCATGGCCGCCGCCGGCATCGTAATGGGCGGTAACGTCCGTGTGGGCTTCGAGGACAACATCTACCTGGAAAAGGGCCGCAAGGCCGCCTCCAACGGCGAGCTGGTGGCCAAGGTGGTCCGCCTGGCCAAGGAGCTGGGCCGTGAGATCGCCACCCCCGACGAGGCCCGCAAGATCCTGGGCCTGGCCTGATCCACTGCGTTCCCGCCGGGGGTGGGCGCGACCGGGGACCCGCGTCCGCCCTCCGGCATCCATAGATCCAAACCAAATTCATTTCCCATTCCCAATTTCCAAACCAATTACCCAAACCGATCCCAAATTCCCAATTCCCAATCCAATATCCATTTCCCAAAACCAAACCAAAACCATTTCCCATTCCCAACTCTGTTTCCCAACAGAAAGAAAAGGTTCCCAACCATCCGACAAAACGGAGCGGTCCCCAAAGCAGAATGTATGGAGGTCAAAACATGCAGAAGAAAGGCAACAAGTACGGTGTCCATCGCGTGATCGAGCCCCAGGGCCTTCTGACCCAGGCTGCCAAGAAAATCGACAACACCATGGAATGCTGGTCCAACGAGATCCTGTGCGACGTGTCCGCCCTGAACATCGATTCCGCTTCCTTCACTCAGATCTATGAAGCCTGTGGCAAGGACCTGGGCAAGACTGAGCAGATGATCCTGGATATCGTGGGCGAGCGCGGCAAGATGCAGAATCCTGTCACTGGTTCCGGCGGCATGTTCATCGGTACTGTCCGCGAGATCGGTGAGGATCTGGTGGGCAAGATCGATCTGAAGGTGGGCGACAAGATTGCCTCCCTGGTCTCCCTGTCCCTGACCCCCCTGAAGATCAACAAGATCAAGGCCATCCACCCCGAGATCGACCGCGTGGATGTGGATGCCCAGGCCATTCTCTTTGAGTCCGGCCTGTATGCCAAGCTCCCCGACGACATGAGCGAGGAGCTGGCTCTGGCCGCTCTGGACGTGGCCGGCGCTCCCGCTCAGACCGCCAAGCTGGTCAAGCCTGGCGATTCCGTCCTCGTTCTGGGCGGCGCCGGCAAGGGCGGCATGATGTGCTGCTACGAGGCCATGAAGCGCGTCGGCCCCACCGGCAACGTGGTCGCCCTGGTCATCTGCCAGGAGGATGCCGACCTCCTCAAGAGCATGAACCTCTGCCACCACGCCATCGTGGGCTCCGCCACCAACCCCGTGGAGGTGCTGGAGAAGTCCCTGGCGGCCAACGGCGGCAAGGAGTACGATATCTCCATCCTCATCGTCAATGTCCCCGCCTGTGAGATGAGCGCCATCCTCCCCGTCCGGGACAACGGCACCGTCTACTGCTTCTCCATGGCCACCGACTTCGCCAAGGCCGCTCTGGGCGCCGAGGGCTGCGGCAAGGACGTCACCATGGTCATCGGCAACGGCTACACCAAGGACCACGCCGAGATCACCCTGGCCGAGCTCCGTGAGAACGCTCAGCTCAAGTCCTACTTCGAGAAAAAGTACCTGTAAGGGGTTCCGAACGGACCTTCTTCCCAGCGCCCGGTGCGGGCGTGGAACGGGCCCATGAGCCCGATACGACGAAAGGCGGTTATATACTATGATCTATCAGAACGAGTCTCGCCGTAAGCAGCTTTTCCCCGATGTCTCTGACGCCGATTGGAACGACTGGCACTGGCAGGTCGCCAACCGGGCCGAGACCCTGGAGGACCTGAAGAAGTACATCACCCTGACCCCCGAGGAGGAAGAGGGCGTCAAGGCCTGCCTGGGCACCCTGCGTATGGCCATCACCCCCTACTACCTCTCCCTCATCGATCCCGATGATCCCCACGATCCCATCCGGAAGCAGGCCATTCCCACCGCCAAGGAGCTCCATCAGTCCTGCGCGGATCTGCTCGATCCCCTCCACGAGGACTCCGACTCCCCGGTGCCCGGCCTCACCCACCGGTATCCTGACCGCGTTCTGCTGCTGACCACCGACCAGTGCTCCATGTACTGCCGTCACTGCACCCGCCGCCGCTTCGCCGGCCAGCACGATACCAGCGTGCCCGTGGAGCAGATCGACAAGTGCATCGAGTACATCCGCAACACCCCCACCGTCCGCGACGTTCTCCTCTCCGGCGGCGACGTGCTCATGATCTCCGACGAGATGCTGGAGTACATCATCTCCCGCCTGCGTGAGATCCCCCACGTGGAGATCGTCCGTCTGGGCTCCCGCACCCCCGTGGTGTGCCCCCAGCGCATTACCCCCGAGCTGTGTGCCATGCTCAAGAAGTATCATCCCGTGTGGCTCAACACCCACTTCAACCATCCCAAGGAGATCACTCAGGAGGCCGCCGAGGCCTGCGCCCGTCTGGCCGACGCCGGTGTGCCTCTGGGCAACCAGTCCGTGCTCCTGGCCGGCGTGAACGACTGTGTTCACACCATGAAGAAGCTGGTCCAGATGCTGGTCCAGATCCGCGTGCGTCCCTACTACATCTATCAGTGTGACCTGTCCATGGGTCTGGAGCACTTCCGTACCCCCGTCAGCAAGGGCATCGAGATCATCGAGGCTCTGCGCGGCCACACCTCCGGCTACTGCGTGCCCACCTTCGTGGTGGACGCCCCCGGCGGCGGCGGCAAGACTCCTGTCATGCCTCAGTACGTCATCTCCCAGACGCCTCATAAGGTCATCCTCCGCAACTACGAGGGCGTCATCACCACCTACACCGAGCCCGAGCACTACGAGGAGACCTGCCAGTGTGAGTACTGCAAGGCCGAGCGCGAGGGCAAGCGCAAGGTGGAGCTCATGGGCGTGGCCGGCCTGGAGCGCGGTCAGGCGCTGTCCATGGAGCCTGCTAACCTGGAGCGTCACAAGAGAGAGATGCACTAATTTTTGCCCGTAAGCGGGACGAGAGATCGGACGCGGAGGACCTCAGACGGTGAGACCGCCGGTCCGATGCCCGGGCCCATCTGTGGGCCCGGGCCGTCCCCTTTCTCGTCTCGCTCCTTTTTCCCAAATCTATGGAATGGAAGTGATATGTGTTGGAATCCAAGCTCAATCTGAACTTTGACCTTGTGGAGCAGGCCCGTAACCATGCTTCCAAGGTGGCTGACGATACCCAGCGTTTCATCGACCGGCACACCACCGTGGCCGTGGAGCGTACCGTGTGCCGTCTGCTGGGCATCGACGGTGTCAACAGCTTCGACGTGCCCCTGCCCAACGTGGTGGTGGAGCATCTGACCGGCAAGGGCGCCCTGGGTCAGGGCGCCGCCTTCTGGATCGGCAACGCCATGGTGGAGACCGGCAAAGCGCCCCAGGCCATCGCCGAGGCTGTGGCTGACGGCTCTCTGGACCTCGCCGCCCTCCCCGTTCACAGCGATGCCGACATCGACAAGGCCCTGGACCCCGTGGTGCAGGACTCCCTGAAGAAGATCGCCGATCACCGCAACCACCGCGAGGAGCTCCTGGCCAAGTATGGCGACAAGCAGGGCCCCTGGATCTACCTCATCGTGGCCACCGGCAACATCTATGAGGACATCGTCCAGGCCACCGCCGCCGCCCGCCAGGGCGCCGACGTCATCGCCGTCATCCGTACCACCGGCCAGTCCCTTCTGGACTATGTGCCCTACGGCGCCACCACCGAGGGCTTCGGCGGCACCTACGCCACCCAGGAGAACTTCCGTCTCATGCGTGAGGCCCTGGACAAGGTGGGCGAGGAGCTGGGCCACTACATCCGCCTGTGCAACTACTGCTCCGGCCTGTGCATGCCCGAGATCGCCGCCATGGGCGCCTTCGAGGGCCTGGACGTGATGCTCAACGACGCCCTCTACGGCATCCTCTTCCGCGACATCAACATGCAGCGCACCCTGGTGGACCAGTCCTTCTCCCGCGCCATCAACGCCTACGCCGGCGTGGTCATCAACACCGGCGAGGACAACTACCTCACCACCGCCGACGCTGTGGAGGAGGCCCACACCGTGCTGGCCTCCCAGTTCCTCAACGAGCAGTTCGCCCTCCGCGCCGGCCTCCCCGAGGAGCAGATGGGCCTGGGACATGCCTTTGAGATCGACCCCGCCGTGGAGAACGGTTTCCTCTACGAGCTGGCCCAGGCCGAGATGGCCCGGGAGATCTTCCCCAAGGCACCCCTGAAGTACATGCCCCCCACCAAGTTCATGACCGGCAACGTCTTCCGCGGCCATGTGCAGGACGCCCTCTTCAACATCGTCACCATCCTCACCGGCCAGAAGATCCACCTGCTGGGTATGATGACTGAGGCCATCCACACCCCCTTCCTCTCCGACCGGTATCTGGCCATCGAGAATGCCCAGTACATCTTCCGCACCATGCAGGACCTGGGCTCCGAGCTGGTCTTCAAGGAAGGCGGCATCATGCAGAACCGCGCCAACGACGTCCTCACCAAGGCCAACGAGCTGCTGGCTGAGATCGAGCGCGTAGGCATCTTCGAGACCCTGGAGAAGGGCATCTTTGCCGACATCAAGCGTCCTCGTGACGGCGGCAAGGGCCTGGACGGCGTCTTCCAGAAGACGCCCGGCTACCGCAATCCCTTTATGGAGCCCATGATGAAAGGAGGCGCTCGCTAATGAGTTCCGGACTGTATCAAATCAGAGATAAGGACCTGGACACCACCCTGGATCTCACCAAGCTGCGCCCCTATGGCGACACCATGAACGACGGCAAGATCCAGCTCTCCTTCACCCTGCCTGTGAAAGATGATGACAAGGGTGCCGCCGCCGCCGTGCAGCTGGCCCAGAAGATGGGGATCGCTGATCCCAACGTGGCCCTGCGCCAGAAGCTGGATGAGACCTTTACCTTCTATGTGGTCTATGGTGCCACCACCCACAGCGTCAACTACAATGAGATCGAGGTCCTCACCGTGGCCGACGAGGCCATGAGCATGGAGGAGACCAACGAGTACATCAAGGAGCACATCGGCCGCAAGCTGGTGGTGGTGGGCGCTTCCACCGGCACCGACGCCCATACCGTGGGCATCGACGCCATCATGAACCGGAAGGGCTTCGCCGGCCACTACGGCCTGGAGCGCTACGAGATGGTGGAAGCCTACAACCTGGGCTCTCAGGTCCCCAACGACGAGTTCCTCCACAAGGCCGAGGAGCTCAATGCCGACATCCTCCTCATCTCCCAGACCGTCACCCAGAAGGATGTCCACATCAAGAACATGACCGAGTTCATTGAGCTGGCTGAGGCCGAGGGTGTCCGCGACAAGATGGTCCTCTGCTGCGGCGGCGCCCGCGTGACCCACGCGCTGGCCAAGGAGCTGGGCTTCGACGCCGGCTTCGGCGCCGGTACCTATGCCGACGACGTCATCACCTTCGCCGCCAAGGAGATCGCCCGCCGCATGGGCCGCGAGTGAGTTTCCGGCACGATACATGATATCTTACATATAATGTATCCCAGACGCCCCGACAGGCATTTTGCCTGTCGGGGCGCTTTTTGATGCCAAAAGCAAAAAATGGAGCAGACAGAGGGAAAAGTTTTTCACATTCAGATGCTTTACAAGGCGGAGGATTTGCGGTATTCTGGTAGTGCCAATTTGAAGTGAAAGGGACGAAAAGAATCCATGCGAGGAGTAGATACCCGAATTCAGGAGATCCGGCACCGCATCTTTCGGGAAGTGGCCCGGATGGCCTACCATACAGAATGGCCAGTCGACAAGCGGATCGAGGCCCTGCCCTATAAAATCATTCCCGGCGAGGTGGGCAACTTCCGCAACGACGTATTTCTGGAGCGGGCCATCGTCGGTGAGCGTTTGAGGCTGGCCATGGGTCTGCCTTACCGCAGTGCGGCGGAGCATGCGCCCCTCTCTGACAACATCGAAGCAGCGGACCGGGCCGAGACCTATTACACCCCGCCCCTCATCAACGTCATCAAATTTGCCTGTAACGGGTGCACCGAGAAGCGGGTGCTGGTGACGGAGGGCTGCCAGGGCTGTCTGGCCCACCCCTGTGTGGAGGTCTGCCCCAAGGACGCCATCAAGCTGGACCGCTACAATGGCCGGTCTGTGATCGACCAGGAGAAGTGCATCAAGTGTGGCCGCTGCGCCGACGTGTGCGCCTACAACGCCATCATCACCCAGGAGCGGCCCTGTGCCGCCGCCTGCGGCATGGATGCCATCCGCACCGATGCCAACGGCAAGGCGGAGATCGATTATGACAAGTGCGTCTCCTGCGGTATGTGCCTGGTCAACTGCCCCTTCGGCGCCATCGCGGACAAATCCCAGATTTTCCAGGTCATCCGGGCCATTCAGTCCGGCGAGCGGGTCTATGCCGCCGTGGCCCCCGCCTTCGTGGGACAGTTCGGACCCAAGGTCACCCCCGGAAAGCTCCGCGCCGCCATGAAGCAGCTGGGCTTCGCCGACGTCTTCGAGGTGGCCATCGGCGCTGACCTGTGCGCCGCCCAGGAGGCCGACGACTTCCTGCGGGAGGTGCCGGAGGAGCTGCCCTTCATGGGGACCTCCTGCTGTCCGGCCTGGTCGGTGATGGCCAAGAAGCTCTTCCCCGACCACGCCAACTGCATCTCCATGGCCCTCACCCCCATGACCCTCACGGCCCGTCTCATCAAGCATGAGCATCCCAACGCCAAGGTGGTCTTCATCGGCCCCTGCGCCGCCAAAAAACTGGAGGCCATGCGCAAGAGCGTCCGCAGCGAGGTGGATTTCGTCCTCACCTTTGAGGAGATGGCCGGTATCTTTGACGCCAAGCATGTGGATCTGGCCACCATTGAGGAGGACCCCAACGGCGTCAACGACGCCTCCGCCGATGGACGGAATTTCGCCGTGGCCGGCGGTGTGGCCCAGGCGGTGGTCAACATCATCAAGGAACGTTACCCCGATAGGGAGGTCAAGGTGACCAGCGCCGAGGGCCTTCGGGAGTGCTACCAGATGCTCAAGGACGCCGTAGCCGGCAAGTATCCCGGCTACCTCTTGGAGGGCATGGCCTGTCCCGGCGGCTGTGTGGCCGGGGCCGGTACCATGCAGCCCATCAAGAAGTCCCAGGCCATGGTGGGGATTTATGCCAAGCAGGCCGGCCATAAGATCGCCAGCCAGACCGAGCACATCAAGGAGCTGGATAAGCTGGTGGACTGATCTCTGCAACAAAAAGCGGCGGATACCGGCCCTTGGGACCGGTATCCGCCGCTCAGCTTGTCAAAAAATCTTCTTAGATACAAAAGGCCGCTGGTCTGGGCCCAATGGGTCACAAAACGAAATCCTCATCCCGCAGCCGGGAGAAGTCGGGGGCGTTGGGCCGGGGCGGCACCCGTTTCAGGGGGTCGTACCGGAAGGAGCGGCAGTGGGAGACGGCGGGCACCACACCCTTTTTCACGCACATGACGGTCTCCTCATCCAGGGGAGCACAGCGGGTGCAGTAGGCACACCGGGGTTCGATCTTCTTTTCAAACAGCATAGCAAAGGCTCCCCTCATCTGATGGGTCGGCCACCGGCTGGGCGGGGCTTGACCTAGGAACATTATACTACGCCTTTCCGCCTTTTTCTACTGGTTTTTCCCACGGCTGCCGCCGCGGCCAGGAAAAAGAGGAGCCACATGATCCAGGCGGCGGCCAGGGAGAGGGTGAGGGCAGTGGAAAAATCCACCCCGGCGATCCCCTCCACCTGCTCGGCCAGATAGGCGGACACCGGCTCATTCAGGGGGAACAGCCGCAGGAGCAGATCAATGAAAAGGGCGGAGAGCCCCCCGTGGAGGAGCTTGCCGGCGATGTAGGTCTTCACGGAGAGCCCGCTCCCTCCGAGGAAGGAGAGGACCTGACAGTGGACGGACAGCCCGGCCCAGCCCAGCAGAAAGGCGGCCATGGACAGCTTTCCCGACAGGGTCCCGGCGCCGGTGAGGGTCCATACTCCGCTGGTGAGCTCAATGAGACCGGTGAGGAGCCGCTCCGCCCAGGGGGTGGAGAGCCCCAGCGGGGCCAGGAGCCTGCCCAGAATACCGGCCAGGCCGGGCAGAAGACCGGAGAGAAAGAGCAGCTTGATGACCACCGTGAAGAAGACCACGAATGCGCAGATGTTCAGGGTGGAAAGGAAGGAATTTTTGACGGCGCCGGTAAAGGCTGTGGTGATCCGCTCCGCCCCGAAGGTGGGGGAGACCCGCCGCTCCCGGCCCGTTTTTTCCCGCTTGTAGAAGCGGAAGAGGAGCCCGACGCACACCGAGGCCGCCGCGTGGGCCAGATAGAGGAGGAGGCCCACCTTGCTGCTGGCGAAGACCCCGGCTCCCACCACGCCCAGAATGAAGGCGGGGCCGGAGTTGTTGCAGAAGGCCAGAAGGCGCTCTGCCTCTGTCTTGGTGCACATCCCCTTTTCATAGAGGGAAAGGGCGGTGCGGGCGCCTACGGGGTATCCCCCCACGAAGCCCAGGACGAAGGCGGAGGCGCAGACGCCGGGCACATGGAAGAGGGGGCGCATGAGCCCCTCCAGGGCCCGGCCAATGTAGCCGGCCAGTCCCAGGTCCACCACCAGGGAGGAGAGGACAAAGAAGGGAAAGAGGGAGGGCAGGATCACGTTGCAGCACAGCTGAAGCCCCTCCCGGGCGGCCTCCATGGCCTCCTGGGGCCAAAACATGAGGGCCAGGGTGGCGCACAGCAGCCCCAGCCCCAGAAAGAGATCCCGCGCCCCCTGGCGGGCGAGCAGCCTGGACATGAACATCACCTCCGCTTAAGCTATGTGCCATCCAGGCTGTCCTATGCGGAGAAAAAGGGAAGGAGAGGAGCGCCGTGGCGGAGGAGCTGCGCCGGGTGGAGACCCCACTGGGGCCCATTGACTACCTGCTGACAATAAAGAATGTCAAAAACATCAATCTGCGCATCCGGGCGGACGGCCGGGCGGTGGTTTCCGCGCCCCGGCGGGCCTCCAAGGCCGGGATCGACCGCTTTGTCCGCAGTCGGGCGGAGTGGGTCCTGGCCCATCAGCGCCGGCAGGAGGAGCGGTCTCCCTTGGTCCCGCCGGAGCGGGAGGCGGCTCTGGCAGCCCTCACTGCCGCCCTGGAGCGGATGTATCCCCTGGTGGAGCCCCTGGGGGTTAAGCGGCCGGTCCTGAAGGTCCGGTTCATGACCAGCCGGTGGGGGAGCTGTCACTATACCAAGGGGATCGTCACCCTCAACACCGCTCTGGCGGCGGCAGAGGAGGAGCTGCGGGACTATGTGGCCCTCCATGAGCTGGTCCACTTCCTCCATCCCGACCATGGGGAGGGCTTCCATGCCGCCATGGACGCCCTCATGCCGGACTGGCAGACCCGGCGGAGGGCCCTGCGCCGCTATGCTCTGGAACGTCCGCCTACTTGAAGAAAAGGACCGCCGCTTTGCCTGGGACAGGCAAGCTGAGCGGTCCTTTTTCATACACATAGCTCCAAAGGGGGAGGCGTCATGGAGAAAAAGGGCCGCAGGGAGAGCCTGCTGGAAAAGACCGCGGAGGTCTTCGACCTGCCGGGGGACGTGGTGGCGGGGCTGCCCCGGGTGGAGCTGCTGGGGGACCGTCAGCTGCGGATGGAGAACCACCGGGGTATCCTGGCCTATGGTACCGACGAGATCCATATCAGCGGCGGAAAGCTCGTGATAAAGGTCCGGGGGAGCGGACTGACCCTGCGGGCCATGAATGCCTCGGAGCTGCTCATCACCGGGGAGATCGCCGGGGTGGATGTGACCTGAGAGCGGGGGAGGAAGTATGCAGTTTATCGTGAATTTCCTGCGGGGCAGCGTGTGCTTTGCCATCTCAGGCCCCTTCCCGGAGCGGTTTTTGAATTTGTGCGCCCAGAATGGTGTGGGCTTCTGGGGGCTTGTCTGGCTGGATGCCCAGACCCTGGAGCTGCGGGTATCCCGCCGGGATGCCCGGCGGGTGGGACCGCTGGCGGAGAAGGTGCAGTGTACGGCCACCGCCCGGGGGCGCAGGGGGATGCCCTTCTTTCTGGCCGGCTTCCGGCGGCGGCACGCCCTTCTGCTGGGCCTGGTCCTCTCTCTGGCGACGGCGGGCATCCTCTCCCGGTTCATCCTCACCGTGGAGGTCTCGGGCAATGAGACCGTCCCCTCCGCCGTCATTCTGGCCGAGCTCTCCAGGCAGGGGGTCCGGCCCGGGGTCTATGGTCCGGGCCTGGACCTGCGGCGGAGCAGTCAGGAGGCCCTTCGGCGCATCGAAGGGCTCTCCTGGATGTCTGTGAACCTCCACGGCACCCGGGCGGAGGTCCTGGTCCGGGAGCGCAGCCCCGCCCCGGAGCCGCTGGACGAGACCACGCCCGCCCACATTGTGGCCGCCGCCGACGGACTTCTGGAGGACGTGGAGGTGCTGGAGGGCCAGGCCCTGTTCCGGGAGGGTCAGGCGGTGCTGGCGGGAGAGGTGGTCATCAGCGGGGTGGTGGACCTGAAGGAGCCCCGGTATGCCACGGTGGACGCCGGGCAGCGACTGGTCCGCGCCCGGGGGAGCGTATGGGCGTCCACCAACCGCACCCTGGAGGCACGTATCCCACTGGAGGCACAGACCAAGGTCTACACCGGGGAGACGGAGACCCGCTGGTCCCTCGCCGCCCTGGGCCATACCTTTAATTTTTTTGGAAAGGGTAGTATTTCCACATCGGGTTATGATAAAATGACTACGACCCACATTCTCACCCTTCCCGGAGGCCGGGAGATGCCCCTGGCCCTGGTGGAGACGGAGTACCGGGCCTACCAGCTCCGGCCTGCCGCCATTCAGCTGACCGCCGCCCGGTCCCTGCTGGAGGACCGGCTGCTGGAGCGGCTGGATGAGGTCATCGGAGCGGACGGCAGCGTGCTGTCCACCGCCTTCTCCGTCCGGGAGGAGGGCGGGATGCTGGCGGTGACCCTGAAGGCCCGGTGCCGGGAGCAGATTGGCCGCGAGGTGACCTTTGACGGCCAAGTGGGGGAGATCATCCCGGGGGCTTAGACAGAGTAGGCCCGGGGACGTACAAGGAGCGAAGGAAGTTGATCGAACAGACCATCAGCGTGGAGCGTCTGGAGGAGGCTGCGGCCCTCTTCGGCTCCTTTGACGAAAATATCCGTATCCTCGAGCGGGAGCTGGCAGTCTCGGTGGTGAACCGGGACGGCAGCCTGAAGGTATCCGGCGAGGCCGAGGCGGTGATGTACGCCGTCAAGGCCATCCAGGGCCTGCTGGAGCTCTCCGGCCGGGGGGAGCCCATCAATGAGCAGAATGTGCGCTATGTCCTCCAGCTGGTCAAGGCCGGCCAGGAGGACAAGATCGGCCAGATGGCCCGGGATGTGCTCTGCGTCACCGCCAAGGGCAAGCCCATCAAGCCCAAGACCCTGGGCCAGAAGCGGTATGTGGACGCCATCAAGCAGAACACCGTCACCCTGGGCATCGGCCCCGCCGGCACCGGCAAGACCTATCTGGCGGTGGCCGCCGCCGTGGCCGCCTTCCGGGCCGGGCAGGTCAACCGCATCATCCTCACCCGCCCGGCGGTGGAGGCGGGGGAGCGGCTGGGCTTCCTGCCCGGCGACCTCCAGTCCAAGGTGGACCCCTACCTGCGGCCCCTCTATGACGCCCTCTTCGACATGCTGGGGCCGGAGACCTACAACAAGTATCTGGAGCGGGGCAACATCGAGGTAGCCCCTCTGGCCTACATGCGGGGCCGCACCCTGGACGACTCCTTCATCATTCTGGACGAGGCCCAGAACACCTCCCGGGAGCAGATGAAGATGTTCCTCACCCGCATGGGCTTCGGCTCCAAAATCGTCATCACCGGCGACGTCACCCAGATCGACCTGCCGAAGGACACCGTCTCCGGCCTCAAGGAGGCCATGCGGGTCCTCAACGGGGTGGAGGACATCGCCATCTGCAAGCTCAGCGGGGCCGACGTGGTCCGTCACGTCATCGTCCAGCGGATCATCAAAGCCTACGAGGAGGACGAGCACCGCCGCAAGTCCGAGGAGGGCAAGCGGAAATGAGGACCTTTGCCCGGTACGGCTACACGGTGGAGCTCGACGAGACCGCCGTCCGGGACTGGTACGCCCAGGCGGGGGAATGGGGCTGCACCTGCGGCCATTGCCGGAATTTTCTGGCCCTGGCCCGGCGGCGGCAGCTGCCGGAAGAGCTTTTGGACCTGCTGGACAGTCTGTCCCTCCCGCCGGAAAAGGCTACCTACGTCTGCGAGCTCTATCACGCGGACGACTGGCGGGAGAAGGGACTGCTCTATCAGCTCTCCTGGCGTCTGGCCGGGAAGATCGTGGACCGGCCCGCCGGACCGGACAACGGCGTCGGGTGGGGGCCCCTGGTCAGCCGGCCCTGGGGCGGGCTGATGCTGGGGCATGAGACCTGCCCGGTGGAGCCGGAGTTTCCCGCTCCCCACTTTGACGTCAGCTGCACCCTGTACCTGCCCTGGACGCTGGACGAGCCCATCGAAGGACCAAATGAGGAGAATTGACATGGCAAAACGGCACTATATCCCCGTCACCGCCGACGTGCCGGGGGTGGGCGAGGGCCAGCGGGCCCTCATCCGCAAGGTCATCCGCACCGCCCTGGCGGCGGAGGGGGTGGACTTCCCCTGCGAGGTGGATGTGAGCCTCACCGACGACGGGGGCATCCACGAGATCAATTTGGACATGCGGCAGGTGGACCGCGCCACCGATGTGCTCAGCTTTCCCGCCTTCGATCTGACGCCGGGGGAGCTGCCTGGGGAGGAGGACGCCGACCCGGCCACCGGCCTGGTCCCGTTGGGGGACATGGTCATCTCTATGGAGCATGTGGCCGCCCAGGCGAAGGAATACGGCCACTCCAACCGCCGGGAGCTGGCCTATCTGGTGGTCCACTCCGTCCTCCACCTGCTGGGCTACGACCACCTGGACGAAGGCCCCATGAAGGCTCAAATGCGGGAGCGGGAAGAGGCCATTTTGGAGGAGCTGGGGATCAGTCGGGGCGCGGGCGGCACGTGAAGCCGCCGCGCAATGAAACGAAATGACGCCCCCTCAAAGAGGGAGGCAAATGCTCAAGAAAGTTGAGGATCACCTATGGAAATCAAAAAATCCGGTATGATAAGTATTGTGGGCCGGCCCAACGTGGGCAAGTCCACCCTCACCAACGCCCTGGTGGGAGAGAAGATCGCCATTGTCACCAACAAGCCGCAGACCACCCGGAACCGCATCTGTGCCATCGTCAACCGTGGGGCGTGCCAGTATGTGTTCATGGACACCCCCGGCCTCCACAAGGCCAGGACCCGCCTGGGAGAGTACATGGTGGGCGTGGTAAAGGAGAGCGTGGCCGACGTGGACGCCGTGCTGCTGCTGGTGGAACCCATCCCCAATGTGGGGGCGCCCGAAGCCGAGCTCATCGAGCGCATCAAGGCCCTGGGCGTGCCCGCCGTGCTGATTATCAACAAGATCGATACGGTGGAGAAGGAAAAGCTCCTGGCCGTCATGCAGACCTACCAGGCCGCCCACGACTTCCAGGCCATCGTCCCCATCTCGGCGAAGACCGGCGAGGGGGTGGAGGAGCTGCTGGACCTGCTGTCCGCCTACCTGCCCGAGGGGCCCCAGCTCTTCCCCGAGGATATGGTCACCGACCAGCCTGAGCGGCAGGTCTGCGCCGAGATCATCCGGGAAAAGCTCCTCCTCTGTCTGGACAAGGAGATCCCCCACGGCACCGCCGTGGAGCTCACCAAGTTCTCCGAGCGCATCGACAGCGGCATCATCGATATCGACGCCACCATCTTCTGCGAAAAGGCCAGCCACAAGGGCATCATCATCGGTAAGGGCGGGGCCATGCTGAAAAAGATCTCCTCCCTGGCCCGGAAGGACATCGAGACCTTCATGGGAACCAAGGTCTATCTGGAGACCTGGGTGAAGGTCAAAGAAAACTGGCGAGATAATCTGAATTTTATCCACGATGTGGGATACCGGGAGGACTGACCGGATACAGACAACACCTGCGGCCGGTTTTCTTGCGCGCGCAAGCGCGCCGCGCCGTCCGGCGCGTCCAAGCGTCCGGGCCGGCGGGCCCGGACCTTGCCGCAGGGGCAATTCATTTGCCCCGAGGAAGTGAGATAAAATTGGGGGTCCCCACGGGATGGCACATCCCGTAGGGGAGAAACTGGCGGGATAATCTGAATTTTATCCACGACGTGGGTTACCGGGAGAACTGACCGAAAAATTTACCGGGCATGACCTAGCCCTGGATCAGGCAACCTAAGCACAAAAGGGGGCCTGATGGATCGTGGACAGTCAGATGCTTTGGGAACTCTTCCTGGCCACCGGCTTGCCGGAAGCCTATGCCCTCTACCGGCTCCTGCTGGAGACGGAGGAGAGGGAAAAGACCGCGTAAGGGCGCACAGCGCCCTTACATATCAGGTGATGCTATGCACATCAAGACCCAGGGGCTGGTGCTCCGGGAGACCAACTACAAAGAAGCGGACAAGATCCTCACCGTGCTCACCCGGGAGGGGGGCAAGCGGACGGTAAAGGCCCGGGGCTGCCGACGGCGCAACAGCCCTCTGGCCGCCGCCGCCCAACTTCTGGCGTGGTCGGACATGACCCTGTTTGAGTATCGGGACAGGCTCACCCTCAACGAGGCGGAGCCCCAGTCCCTTTTCTGGGGGGTGCGCTCCGACGTGGAAAAGCTGGCCCTGGGCTCCTACTTCGCCGAGGTGGCCGAGGCGGTGGCAGAGGAGGGGCGGCCTGACCAGGCGCTCTTATCTCTGGTGCTCAATTCCCTCTACGCCCTGGACAAGCTGAAAAAGCCCCTCCCCCTGGTGAAGGCTGCCTTTGAGCTCAAGCTCCTATGTGTGGCGGGCTATGAGCCCCTGCTGGACGCCTGCGCCGTCTGCGGCGAGACCGAGCCGGCAGACCCCCGGCTGGACATCGGGGAGGGCGTCCTCCACTGCGCCGCCTGCGGCCTGGGAGACGGCGCCGGACGGGCCCTGGACCGGACCAGCCTGGCCGCCATGCGCCATGTGGTGTACGGCGATCCCAAACGGCTCTTTTCCTTCCCCATGGACGGGCCCGGAATGGCCAGAATGTCCACAGCCTGTGAAGATTTTCTCCGCACCCAGCTGGACCGGGGCTTCCGCACCCTGGACTTTTATCACCAGCTCACCGACGCCGCTCCGGCGGCTTCCAAATGATAAAGTGAGGTGCTCTGCTGTGAAACTCTACATTGTTGACGCCTTTACCACCCAGCGATTTTCCGGCAACCAGGCCGGGGTGGCCCTGCTGACCCCGGAGGAGCCGGAGCTCACCGATGGCTTCTGCCAGGCCCTGGCCGCTGAGCTCAAGCACTCTGAGACTGCCTTCGTCCGTCCCATCGGGCCGGACTCCTTCCGTCTGCGCTACTTCACCCCCGAGGGTGAGGTGGACCTGTGCGGCCATGCCACCATTGCCGCCTTCACCACCCTCCGGGAGGCCGAGGGTCTGGCGCCGGGCGTCTATCATGCCTCCACCCTGGCGGGGGAGCTGAGTATCCAGGTCTCTGAGCAGGCGGTGTGGATGGATATGGCGCCGCCGGTGGCCGGGCGGAACTTCTCCCAGGCGGAGACGGCGGAGCTCTACGCCGCCTACGGCCTGAGCACGGCGGACTGTCCGGAGGGCTTTGTACCTATGGTGGTGAGCACCGGGCTCCAGGACATCCTCCTGCCCGTGAGCACCATGGAGGCCCTGGACCGGGCGGAGCAGGACGAGCGGGCCGTCACCGAGCTCTCCAAGCGGTACGGTGTGGTGGGCGTCCACATGTTCTGGCCCTGTCTCACCGGGGAAGCGACCGCCCACTGCCGGAATTTCGCGCCCCTCTACGCCATCCCCGAGGAGGCGGCCACCGGCACCTCCAACGGGGCGCTGACCTACTATCTCTACCGCTGCGGCAGGATCTCTGCCGGGGCGGAAAACCGTTTCCTCCAGGGGGAGAAGATGGGCAAGCCCTCCGAGATCCTCAGCCGCCTGACCGAAGGGGCGGAGGGGATCCGGGTCCAGGTGGGGGGACGGGCGGTGCTCGCCCTCCGGGCCCAGCTGCTCTGACCCACTGTAAAACCAGCAAGGAGAACCATCCATGACCGATCTGTTTGAAAAATCCATCCAGACCCTGGAGCTGCCCCGGGTGCTGGAGCTGCTGGCCGCCCAGGCGGCCACCGAGGAGGGAAAGGAGCGGTGCCGCGCTCTGCGGCCCCACACCGATCCCGACGACGTCCAGCGCCTTCAGAAGGAGACCTCCGCCGCCTGTTCCATGATCGTCCTCAAGGGTACGCCCCCCCTCTCCGGCATCCGACCAGTGGCGGCCTCCCTCCAGCGGGCCGACATGGGGGGCGCCCTCAACACCCGGGAACTGCTGGACATTGCCGCCCTCCTCCGCTGTGCCCGCTCCGCCAAGGAGTACGCCGCCGGGGACCGTCAGAAGACCTGCATCGACCACCTCTTTGCCTCCCTCCAGGCCAACCGGTACCTGGAGGACTGGATCAGTACCTCCATCCTCTCCGAGGAGGAGATCGCCGACGCCGCCAGCCCCGAGCTGGCCGACATCCGGCGGCACATCCGGGCCTCCTCCTCCAAGGTCCGGGACATCCTCCAGAAGCTCATCTCCTCCTCCCAGGCCAAGTACCTCCAGGAGTCCATCATCACCATGCGCTCCGGGCGGTATGTGGTGCCGGTGAAGTCGGAGTGCAAGAACGAGATCCCCGGTCTGGTCCACGACGTGTCCGGCTCCGGTGGGACCTTCTTCATTGAGCCCATGGCGGTGGTCAAGACCAACAACGAGCTCCGGGAGCTCCAGTCCCGGGAGGAGAAGGAGATCGAGCGCATCCTCCGGGAGCTCTCCGCCGAGTGCGCCGCCCACAGGGAGGACATCGCCCAGGACTACGACCTGCTCATCCTCATCGACTGCATCTTTGCCCGGGCCCGGCTCTCGGACCGGCTGCGCTGCACCGAGCCCCGGCTGGCCAGGCAGGGCATCACCCTCCGCAAGGCCCGCCACCCGCTCCTGGACCCCAAAAAGGCGGTGGCCAACGACCTCTACCTGGGGGAGAGCTTCGACACCCTGGTCATCACCGGCCCCAATACCGGCGGCAAGACTGTGACCCTCAAGACCATCGGCCTGCTGACCCTTATGGCCCAGTGTGGACTCCATATCCCCGCCGACGACGACAGCGCCGTGGTGGTCTTTGACCATGTCCTCTCCGACATCGGCGATGAGCAGTCCATCGCCCAGAGCCTGTCCACCTTCTCCTCCCACATGGTGAATATCGTGGGCATCCTGGCCGAGTGCGGCCCCGGCACCCTCATTCTCTTTGACGAGCTGGGGGCGGGCACCGACCCGGTGGAGGGCGCGGCCCTGGCTGCCGCCATCATCGAGTCGGCCCGTGAGCGGGGGGCGCTGGTGTGCGCCACCACCCACTATGCCGAGCTGAAGGTGTACGCCATGACCACCAAGGGGGTGGAAAACGCCTCCTGTGAATTCAATGTGGAGACCCTGGCCCCCACCTACAAGCTCCTCATTGGCGTGCCGGGCAAGTCCAACGCCTTTGCCATCTCCCGCCGCCTGGGTCTGCCCCAGGCCATCATCGACAAGGCCGCTGCCCGCATCGACGCCGAAAACGTCCGCTTCGAGGATGTGCTCACCCAGCTGGACCGGCAGCGTCAGCAGATGGAGAAAGAGAAGGATGAGGCCCGAAAGCTCCGCCGGGAGATGGAGGAGTCGGCCAAAACCGCCCGGGAGTACCGGGAAAGGCTGGAGAAGGAGAAGGCCAAGGCGGTGGAGAAGGCACAGGCCGAGGCCCATGCCATCATTCAGGAGGCCCGGGACACCGCTGACCGGGTCTTTGCCGAGCTCAACGAGATGCGCCGCCGCCAGGAGAAGGAGGCCGACTGGCTGGAGCAGAACCAGCGCCGGTCCGACCTGCGCCGGCAGCTCAACGAGGCTGAGGACGCCCTGGGCTCCCGTGAAGAGCTGCCCCCGCCGCCGCCCACCCGCCCCGCCAGAGCGGGGGACACGGTGGAGCTGGTGAAGATGGGCACCCGGGCCAGCGTCATCTCCGTCAACAAGGACGGCTCCCTCCAGCTCCAGGCGGGGATTTTGAAGATCAGCGCCAAGCAGGAGGAGGTCCGGGTGGTGGAGGACGCCGGGGGCGGCGGCAAGAAACAGGCCGCCCAGATCGCCCAGCGGGCCGAGCATAAGCTGCGCTCCCTGGGGGCCTCACCGGAGGTGGACCTGCGGGGCATGATGACCGACGAGGCCATCCTGGTGCTGGACCGGTTCCTGGACAGCGCCGTCATGGGCCGACTGGACACGGTGACGGTCATCCACGGAAAGGGCACCGGCGCCGTCCGTAAGGCGGTGCGGGAGCACCTGAAGCGGAGCAAGTACGTCAAATCCTTCCGCCCCGGCCGTTTCGGCGAGGGGGAGGACGGCGTCACTGTGGCGGAGCTGCGCTGAAACAGCGTCCGCCGCAGGAGGACAAAAGAGAAAACAAATCAATTCCGATTGAAAATACCATATTATGTACGGAAAAGGGCGAGAACTGAATTTTTAAGCGTGTCTATGCACACAAGAGCGAATTTTTCTCGGGAATCTCCGTGAATTTGTGCAAAATGTCATTGACTGGTTGACCGAAATTTGGTATGCTAGATATGCAGACATTGTATTGTTTGAGGGGGGAACACAAATTGTATATCAAAGAGGCTGTTGTGAACAATCAGGTGGGTCTCCATGCCAGGCCGGCGACGTTTTTCATCCAGAAGGCCAATGAGTTTAAGAGCTCCATCTGGGTGGAGAAGGATGAGCGCAGGGTGAATGCCAAGAGCCTGCTGGGTGTCCTCTCTCTGGGCATCGTGAAGGGCACCGCCATTAACCTGATTGCGGACGGTCCCGATGAGAAGGAAGCCGTCGAGGCGCTCATTGAGCTGATCTCCAGCAACTTCTCGGAGTAACCAGATCTCTCCAAAAAAAGCGCCGCAGCCGCGGCGCTTTTTTTGACCCTATGGCGGGAATGGCGCGGCTCTCTGTCGCTCGCGCGGCAGGCTGTTACCAACGTAAAACCAGACCCAAGGCGGTGATCCTCCATTGACCTTTGACGAAGGGAAAGAAAGAGCCCACAGCCTGTTCCCAAAAGCGCGGGCGCTTTTGGGTCCCCCTGGATTGATTTTACATCCTCGGGGCAAATGAATTGCCCCTGCGGCAAGGTTTTGTGCTGTGCCCAAAACGCTTGTGCGCGCCTGACGGCGCGGCTCTCTGTCGCTCGCGCGGCAGGCTGTTACCAACGTAAAACCAGACCCAAGGCGGTGATCCTCCATTGACCTTTGACGAACTGAAAGAAAAAGCCCACAGCCTGCCGTTGAAACCCGGCGTCTACATCATGCAGGACGCCAAAAACGAGGTCATCTATGTGGGCAAGGCCAAGGCCCTCAAGAACCGGGTGAGCCAGTACTTTGCCGACCTGGCCTCCCACACGGAGAAGACACGGGCCATGGTGAGCCAGATCGACCACTTCGACGTCATCATCGCCGACAGCGAGTTCGAGGCCCTGGTGCTGGAGTGCTCCCTCATCAAGCGGCACCAGCCCCGGTACAACATCCTCCTGAAGGACGACAAGGGCTATCCCTACATCCGGCTCACCGTCCAGGAGGCATACCCTAAATTCTCCCTGGCCAACCGACCGGCGGAGGATGGGGCCCGGTACTTCGGCCCCTACGGCAGCCGGGGGGCCACACAGGACATCATCGAGGCCATCCAGTCCGCCCTGCACCTGCCCAAGTGCCGGAAAAAGTTCCCCAGGGACATCGGCAGGGAGCGCCCCTGCCTCTACTACCGCATGGGTCAGTGTGACGGCTACTGCCGCCCGGAGATGGACCAGAGCCGGTACAAGGAGAACATGGAACAGGCCGTCCGGCTCCTGGAGGGGAAGTACGAGGAGGTCTGTGCCGACCTCCAGGCCGAGATGGAGCAGGCCGCTGAGGAGCTGCGCTTCGAGCGGGCCGCCGAGCTCCGGGACCGCATCGCCGCCATGGAGCTGCTGGGGAAGCGGCAGAAGGTGGTGGCGGGGAGCCTGGCCGACACCGACGTGGTGGGCTTCCACCGTGGAGAGGCCAAAAGCTGTTTTGTGGTCCTCCACTTTGTGGAGGGCGACCTGGCCGCCAAGGACATGGAGCTCCTGGAGACGCCGGTAGAGGAGGCCAGGGAGGACACCGTCTCCGCCCTGGTGAAGCAGTACTACGGCGGGCGGGGCGCTCTGCCCAGACAGATCCTCCTGCCCTGCGACATAGAGGACGAGGTACCGGTGACCAGGATGCTCTCAGAGTCCTGTGGGCACCGTGTCCATCTGGTGACGCCTCAGCGGGGAGCCAAGATGGATCTCATCCGGCTGGCCAACAAAAACGCCGTGGAGGAGGTGGAGCGGGCCACCTCCCGGGAGGAGCGGCAGTCCAAGCTCATGGAGGCCCTTGGAAAAATGCTGGGCCTTTCGGAGCCGCCCAAACGAATCGAGGCTTATGACATCTCCAACACCGGAGACGCCAACATTGTGGCCTCCATGACCGTCTTTATCGACGGACGGCCCCTAAAGCGGGATTACCGCCACTTCAAGCTCAAGGATATGGTCCACGCCGACGATTATGGCTCCATGGAGCAGGTCCTCACCCGGCGGTTCCGGCGCTACCTGGACGGGGATGAGAAGTTCGGCGACCTGCCCGACCTCCTTCTCATCGATGGCGGCGAAAACCACGCCAAGGTGGCCGTCCGGGTGCTGGAGGAGGCGGGGCTTGCGATCCCTGTGTTCGGCATGGTAAAGGATGACCGCCACCGCACCCGGGCCCTGGTGGACCCGGCGGGGAGCGAGATCGGCATTCAGCAGATCCCGGCGGTCTTTGCCCTGGTGGGCCGCATCCAGGAGGAGACCCACCGCTTTGCCATTGAGTTCCAGCGGCTCCAGCAGTCCAGAAGCGTCAGGGGCTCCGCCCTGGACCAGATCCCCGGCGTGGGGGAGAAGCGGCGCAATGAGCTGCTGCGGCACTTCAAGAGCATCAAGAACATCAAGGGGGCCTCTCTGGCGGCGCTGGAAGAGGTGGTACCCAAGCATACGGCCCGGGCGGTCTACGAGCACTTCCACCCCCGGACAGCGGAAGGAGGGACCCAGACGTGCGCCGAAGGATAGCGGTACTGCTGACCCTCCTGGCCCTCTGCCTGACCCTGGCCGCCTGCGGCGGGCAGGAGCCTGCCGGATCCACCACCGTCGGTGTGACGGCGGCGGAGCTGGCCCGGGCGGTGGTGGAAGGAGCGGGAGACCTGACAGACCTCCCCGCCCTGGAGGGGGAGGCCCTCGACGACCACCTCTCCGACCTCTGTGGTCTGGAGAACTGGGAAGAGGGGGCGGTCTACGCTGCCGGGGGCATGGACGCCCGGGAGATCACCGTGGTGCGGCTCTCTGACCCCTCTGCCGCCCAGGACGCGGCGGAGCTTCTGGAGGACTATCGGCTGGGCCGGCAGGGGGATTTCTTCGGCTACGCCCCGGAGGAAGCTGACCGGCTGGACCGGGCCCTGGTCCTCCGTCGGGACAGCTATGCCGCCCTGCTGGTCTGCGATGACCCGGAGGGGGCGCAGGAGTGCTTTGACGCCTGCCTGGAGGATAGACTTCCCCCGACGGAGGAAGAGGAGGAGAGCGCGGCCCCCACCTTTGAGCCGGAGCCGGAGGTCACCCAGACCCCGCCGCCGGAGACCGAGCTGCCGGAGCCCACGCCTACGCTCATACCGGAGCCCACGCCCTCCGCGCCGCCGGAGGAGACGGAGCGGCCCATCCTGAATCCGGACCTGGACGTCAGCGGCTTCGTCCCCTTCACGGACCCGGACGACGCCAATATGGCGCTCTATGACAGCTCTGCCGTCCAGGCGGCCTGGGAGACAGGGGAGGAGGACGGGCTTTCCGACAAGGACGCCGCCATCCTGGAGAAATGCCGGGAAGTATTGGGGGCGCTCATCACAGAGGACATGACCGACTTTGAAAAGGAGCTGGCCGTCCACGACTGGATCGTGGAGCACGGCAGCTACGACCAGACGGTCCACAGCAACCCCGGACACAGCGGACGCACCGGCTACCGGGACCCCTATGGCATCCTGGTGGGGGGATACGGCAACTGCCTGGGCTATTCCACCACCTTCCAGCTCCTCATGGACCTGAGCGGGGTGGAGTGCATCACGGTGGTGGGGGCCGTCTTCGACTCCCGGGAGGACCACGCCTGGAATATGGTGAAGCTGGATGGGGAATGGTACTGCGTGGACGTGACCTGGGACGACCCCACCATGGGGAACGGCAACACCAATTCTGTGGTCCGCCACCGCTATTTCAACGTGACCAGCCAGCGCCTGCGGGAGAGCGACCACCAGTGGGACTATCTGTATGTGCCGGAGGCAACCGCCACCCGGTATTTCTGGAACGGATCGGGCCCGAAACCCGAATAAAAAAGAAAAAGGAGGGCGGACGCGATGCGCGTCATCACAGGAACGGCCCGGGGCAGGAAGCTCAAGGAGCTTTCGGGCATGGAGACCCGGCCCACCACCGACAAGGTGAAGGAATCTCTCTTCAACATCATCCAGTTCGACATCGAAGGGCGGAGGGTGCTGGATCTCTTCGGCGGCACCGGGCAGCTGGGGATCGAGTGCCTGAGCCGGGGTGCGGCCCACTGCACCTTCGTGGACATCCGGAAGGAGGCCGCTACCCTGGTCCGGGAGAATGTGGCTTTGTGCGGCTTCAATGACCGGTCCCGGGTGGTTCAGGGGGACTATCTCTCCTTCCTCACCAGCTGTTCGGAGAAGTTCGACCTCATCCTCATGGACCCGCCCTACGGCAGTGGAATGCTGGAAAAAGCCCTGGAGACGGCGGCGGGAATTGACATCTTGTCGGAAAATGGTATAATGGTCTGCGAAAGTGCCGCAGAAACCCTCCTCCCTGCCCTTTCCGCGCCCTATCGCAGGGGGAAGGACTACCGTTACGGCAAGATCAAGCTCACCGTCTACCACAGAGATGCGTGAGCCCATTCCCGTTTTCAGGGGGCAGACGATATGAAGACCGCCATTTACCCCGGCAGCTTTGACCCCATCACCCTGGGGCATTTGAATATCATCAAGCGGGCAGCTCTGTGCTTTGACAAGCTCATTGTCTGTGTCATGGTCAATTCTCAAAAGAACGGCCTTTTCACACCGGAGGAGCGGGTGAAGCTCATCCGGCGGGTGGTCTCTCAGCTGCCCAATGTGGAGGTGGACGCCTCCTCTGTGCTCCTGGCCGAGTACGCCAGACAGCGGAAGGCCAGGGTCATCGTCAAGGGGCTCCGGGCCGTGTCCGACTTTGAGAGCGAGGTCCAGATGGCTGTGGTCAACCGCAAGCTCAACCCAAATGTAGATACCATGTTCCTGCCCTCCAACGAGAAGTACACCTATCTCAGCTCCACGGTGGTGAAGGAGATGGTGCGCTACGGGGTGGATCTGTCTGACTTCATCCCCCGGGAGATCATCGCGGATGTGAAGCAGAAAATGAATGACAGCAGGAGGGACGGCTGATGGCGACCGGCGTAGAAGAATTGGTGGACATGCTCTTTTCCATGATCGATGAGGCAAAGAGCCTGCCCCTGAGCAGCGACAAGTGCATCATCGAGCGGGACAAGGCCCTGGACCTGCTGGATGAGATCAAGGCCCAGTTCCCTGTGGAGCTGGGCGAGGCCAAGAAGCTCCTGGCCGCCCGGGCGGACTATATCGCCTCCGCCAAGCGGGAAGGGGAGCTCATCCGCAAGCAGGCGGAGGAGAAGGCACGACAGATGCTGGCCGAGGACGAGCTGGCCGCCCAGGCCAAGCAGCGGGCCAACGAGATGCTCAAGGTGGCCGATGAGCGCAGCCGGGAGCTGCGTCGGGCCGCCAACGAGTACTGCGAGGACGCCCTGCGCCGGACCGAGGAGGCCGTCAGCGAGGCATACGACGAGATCAAACGCTCCCGGGCGCGGTTCCGGGC
>NZ_JAPFEA010000063.1 GCF_026169115.1 Intestinimonas sp.
ACCCAGGTCCGGGCCCTGGTGGAGCCCGACCTCTCCGTGCCGGTGGCCGCCCTCAACGCCCTGCGCCGTCAGGTCCTGGAGGAGCTCACCCGCCAGCGGGGGGCCGCCCCCGCCGCCCCCCAGGTGGGGCCCTTCCACCCCGGCGTCCGGTACGAAAACCGGAAGGAGCCCCCCGTCCTCACCCTGTCCCTCCGCTCCGCCGGGCAGCTCACCCAGGAGCTGTGCGGGCTGAAGCCCGCCCTCCTCTGCCTGCCGGCGGAGGAGCTGGCCGCCCACCCCGAGGCCGCCGAGACCGCCCTGGCCGCCGGGGTCCGGGTGGGGGTCACCCTGCCCCGGATCTGCTGGGACCGGGAGCGTGAGGAGCTGGACAGGCAGCTGGAGACCGCCCGGAGCCTGGGGATCACCGACGCCCTGGTGGGCACCCTGGACCTCATTGCCCCCGCCCGGAATCACGGCTTTGCCCTCCGGGGGGATTTCGGCCTGCCCGTCTTCAACTCCCAGTCCATAAAGGAGCTCAAGCGCATGGGCTTTGTCTCGGCCACCGCCTCCTTTGAGCTCAAGCTGGCCCAGATCCGGGACCTCTCCAAGCTCATCGACCTGGAGCTCCTGGTCTATGGCCGGCTCCCCCTGATGATTACAGAAAACTGCATCCTCAAAAACCGGGACGGCGGCTGCAAGCGTTCCTGTGAGGGGAAGGACCGCCTGCTGGTGGACCGGAAGGGGGAGCGTTTCCCAGTGCTCCGGGCCCCCGGCTGCCGCAGCGAGATCTTCAACGCCAAGCGGCTCTATCTGGCCGACAAGGCCGCCGACTACCGCCGGGTGGGGGCCTGGGCCGCCCGCCTGAGCTTCACCACCGAGTCCGCCCAGGAGTGTCTTCACATCGCCCGGCAGTACCTGGGCCAGGAGCGCCCCGCCCCGGACGACATCACCCGCGGTCTCTACTACCGGGACGTGGAGTGACCCCTTTTCTGGAGGTATCTTTATGGACCTGCCCATCAAAGCCCTCTCCCCCAAGATCGGCGGGGAGATCCCCTATCCCTTCTACGCCAGCGCCGGCGCGGCGGCCATGGACCTGCACGCCTGCCTGGACGGGCCCCTCACCATCGGCCCCGGCGAGCTGGTGCGCATCCCCACCGGCATCGCCATCGCCCTGCCCTCGCCGGAGTATATGGCCCTGGTCTTCGCCCGCTCCGGCCTGGGTGTGAAGCACGGCATCGCCCTCTCCAATGGGGTGGGGGTCATCGACAGCGACTACCGGGGGGAGATCCAGGTGGGGCTCACCAACCTCTCCAACACCCCCTACACCATCGCCCCCGGCGACCGCATCGCTCAGCTCTCGGTGGTACCGGTGGTCCAGGTCCGCCCCGTCCCTGTGGAGGATCTGGACGAGACAGACCGGGGGAGCGGCGGCTTCGGCTCCACGGGAGCGTGAGCCTGCCGGTCTGAGAGGTCCCCTTTCGCCATTCTCAGGCCATCCTTCCCCTGTCATTCTGAGGCGGAGCCGAAGAATCCGCATCCCTCGTCCCCGACAGCACGCAAAAGGACGGGAGAGACGGATCCTTCGCTGACGCTCAGGATGACGTGGGGGAATCAGCATGTGGGGCGCGACGACCCCGGCGCGCCAAACCACATTCGATGCCCACCCTCATCCGTCATTTGCTCCGCAAATGCCACCTTCCCCCTGGGAGGGGGAAGGTCTGCGGGGGGGCGGGCCGATGGGGACATCGGCCCTACGCTAAGGCTGCGGTTATTTTGTAGGGCCGCCATACAGGACGGCCGCCCGGTTTGGGACCGCGCCGCGGGGTGGTCTGGCGCGTCTGGGAAGCCGCGCCCCACGCGAAGATCGCTCCCCCTTGACGGGGGAGCTGCCGCCCCAGGCGGCTGAGGGGGTGGCCCCGTCACGGAAGGGGACGGGGGAAACGGATGCTTCGCTGCCGCTCAGCATAACGCGGGGAGATTTTCGGGGGCGCCTACGGCGCCGTCCCCACCCACGGAAAGGAGCATATCCCTATGGAATTCATTCTGGCCTCCGGGTCCCCCCGGCGGCGTCAGCTTCTGGAACAAATCGGCATAACGGACTTCACTGTCCGGCCCACCGACGCCGACGAGACCCTGCCCGCCGGCATGGCCCCCGGCCCGGCGGTGGAGCTCCTCTCCCGCCGGAAGGGGGAGGCCGCCCGGGCCCTGGCCGGGCCGGAGCCCCTCATCCTCGCCGCCGACACGGTGGTGGCCCTGGACGGAGCCATTCTGGGCAAGCCCCGCAGCAGGGAGGAGGCCGTGAGCATGCTCACAGCCCTCTCCGGCCGTACCCACCAGGTCTACACCGGCGTCACCCTGCTCAGGGGGGAGAGCGTCCTCACCGAGCACGAGGTCACCGCCGTCACCTTCCGTCCCCTCACCGCCGCCGAGATCGACGCCTACGTCCAAAGCGGCGAGCCCATGGACAAGGCCGGCTCCTACGGCATCCAGGGCCTGGGGGCCCTGCTGGCAGAGCGCCTGGAGGGGGATTACTTCAACGTCATGGGCCTGCCTCTGTGCCGACTGGGCCGGATGCTCGCCCGTTTCGGCCTGGACCTGATGGCCGCCGCCGGGGAGGGGACGCCTTGAAACGCTTCTTCCGCAGCAACGGCCCCATCATTCTGGTCATCGCCCTGCTCCTGGCCGCCTTGACGGCGGTGGGGGCCTACGTCTTCCAGGGAGCGCCCAATCCCCTGGGCAACGTGCTGGGCGTGGTGACCACCCCCATCCGCAACGGCATCTCCGCCCTGGCCGGCTGGGTGGAGGGGGTCTACAACTACTCCTTCCGCTATGATGAGCTCCAGGCGGAGAATGACCGGCTCAAGGCCGAGATCGCTGAGCTGGAGGCCGACGCCCGGGAGGGCGAGGCCGACAGCAAGGAGAACACGCGGCTCCGGCAGCTGCTGGGGCTGCGCCCCAAGGACCGGCGCTTTGAGCTGGAGTCGGCCTCGGTGACCGCCCGGAGCAGCACCAACTGGGACTCCACCCTTGTCCTGAGCAAGGGGAGCGACCAGGGGGTGTCCGCCGGCGACTGCGTGGTGGACGCGGCCTGGAATCTGGTGGGGGTCATCGACCAGGTGGGGCTCAACTGGTCCACCATGCTCACCGTGGTGGACGCCAACCTGGAGATGGGCGCCTTCCTCTCCCGCACCGAGTCCATCGCCATCCTGGAGGGAGACTTCTCCCTCATGGCGGATGGGCGGCTGAAGCTCACCTACCTGCCCGAAAACACCGAACTCATCACCGGAGACCTGGTGCTCACCTCCAGCATGGGGGGCAACTACCCCTCCGACCTGGTGGTGGGCTCCATCGAATCCATCCACACCGACGCCTCCGGCATCTCCCGGTACGCCGTCATCCAGCCCGCCGCCGATCTGGACAGTCTGGTCCAGGTCTTCATCATCAAGGACTTCGACATCGTGGAGTGACCCGCCTGACAAGGAGCTGTGCCCGTTGACCCGACAGGATTTTCTCTTAAAATGGTTTTTTTACGCCCTGGCTCTGCTGCCGGTGTGGTGGCTGGAGCTCTACGTCCTCAACCGCCTCCCCTGGCCGGGGGCGAGCCCCCTGCTCCTCCCGGTGGCCGCCATCACCGTGGCGGTGCTGGAGGGGGTGACGGGCGGCGCCGGCTTCGGCCTGGGGGTGGGCGTTTTGTGCGACGCCGTCTATTACGGCGCCTGGGGAGAGATGACCCTGGGCCTGTGTCTCATGGGCTGGGCCGCCGGGGCGGCCTCCCAGTACGCCCTGCGCCGGAACTTCGGCGGCTGCCTCCTCTGCTGCGCCGCCGGACTGGGTCTGCTGGAGCTCTTCCGCGTCTCCCTGGGCCTGTTTACCGGCCTTTCCGACCTCTACGCCCTGCTGCGGGTGGCGGTGCCGGAGCTTTTCTGGTCCCTCTGCTTTGTGTGCCTGCTCTACCCCTGGTTCTCCTGGGTCCGCCGGCGCATCGTCAAGGCCCTCCGCCTTTGATCCCACCCCCATCTACCCGAGAAAGGAGCCTTCATGGACGGCAAGCAATTTCACTGGCGGGTCCGCGGCATCGTGGGCGTGCTCCTGGTCCTCCTTCTCCTCTTCACCTGGGTCCTCTACGACCTCCAGTACGTCCACGGCGCCGACTACCTGGAGCAGTCCCGGCGGAAGATCGCCAAGACTGAGACGGTGGAAGCCTCCCGGGGCAAGCTCCTGGACCGCTATGGCCGGGTGCTGGTCACCAACACCCAGAGCTACAACGTGAGCCTGGACACCTCCTTCATGGAGGACGTCAACGGCACCCTCCTGGCCCTGCTGGACATCTGCCGGGCCGAGGGGGTGACCTGGACCGACACCCTTCCCATATCGAAGGAGGCCCCCTTCGTCTTCACCTTCGACGCCGTCTCCAACGGCGCGGTCAACAACCTCTACGCCCTGGCCGGGAGCCTGAAAAAGCTGGCCGGCCTGCCGGAGCGGGAGACCGCCGACGACATCCGGGCCGCCGCCCAGGCGGGAAAGGGGGTCAGCTACCCCAGCGCCGCCGCCTTCCTGGACGCCCTGGCCGGCTACTACGAGATCGACCCCGACCTGCCTGACCGCCAGCGCCGAGACCTGGCGGGGGTGCGCTATGAGCTCTCCCTGCGGTCCCGGGAGATCACCTACACCGCCTATGTCTTCGCCCAGGACGTGGAGATGCCCTTCATCGTCAAGGTGAAGGAGTCCGGTCTGCCCGGCGTCAACATCGACACCACCACCGTCCGGGCCTACAACACCACCTGCGCCGCCCACCTGCTGGGCCGGGTGGGGCTTATGAGCTCCGACGAGTGGAACAACACCTATCAGGCCCTGGATTACCCCTACAATGCCACCGTGGGCAAGGAAGGGGTGGAGCTGGCCTTTGAGAACTACCTCCACGGCGCACCCGGCAAGCGGAACATCGAGACCAACGACCAGGGCAAGGTGGTCAGCGGGGACGACAACTGGGTGGTGGATCAGGTCACCGGCGAGGTGCTGGCCCCCCAGCCCGGCGGCAACGTCATCCTTACCCTGGACGAAAAGCTCCAGGCCAAGGTGGAACAGGTCCTGGCCGACGGCATCGGCGGCCTGGAGTCAGAGGACACCGAGGGCGGGGCCGCCGTGGTCATGGATGTCCGGGACGGCGGCGTCCTGGCCATGGCCTCCTATCCCACCTTCGACCTCACCACCTACACCCAGAACTACAACGCCCTCCTGGCCGACCCCCTGGAGCCCCTCAAGAACCGGGCCACCCAGGAGGTCTATCCCCCCGGCTCCACCTTCAAAATGGTCACCGCCATCGCCGGACTGGAGGAGGGCATCATCACCCCGGACACCGAGATCCTGGACACCGGCCGCTACCTCTATTACGACGACTACCAGCCCCAGTGCTGGATCTACCGGCAGCAGCGGGGCACCCACGGCAGAGAGAACGTCACCGACGCCATCAAGGACTCCTGCAACGTCTTCTTCTACGATGTGGGCCGGCGGCTAGGCATCAGCCTGCTGGAGGAGTACACCGCCGCCTTCGGCCTGGGAGAGTCCACCGGCATCGAGCTCTATGAGTCCACCGGCTGGATGGACGGCCCCGAGTACACCGAAAGCCAGGGTCAGACCTGGTACGACGGCAATACCCTCCCCGCCGCCATCGGCCAGGGCAGCAGCCGCTTCACCCCCCTCCAGCTGGCCAGCTATGTGGCCACCCTGGCCAACGGCGGCACCCACTACGCCGCCCACCTCCTCAAGGAGGTCAAATCCGCCGACTTCTCCCAGGTCCTCTACCGGTATGAGCCGGAGGTGCTGGGACAGCTGGACATCGACCCGGAGCACCTCTCCGCCGTCACCGAGGGCATGCTGAAGGTGACCACCGAGGGCTCCGCCAAGACCTACTTCAAGGATCTGGGCGTCCAGGTGGCCGCCAAGACCGGCTCCGCCCAGGTGAGCAGCGCCACCGAGTCCAACGCCCTCTTCGTGGCCTTCGCCCCCTACGAGGACCCGGAGATCGCCCTGGCCATCGTGGTGGAGAAGGGCGGCTCCGGCTCCACCCTGGCCAGCATCGCCGCCCAGATCCTGGAATACTACTTCTCCGCCGGCAGCGGCATGGAGACCGTGACGCCGGAAAACACCCTGCTGCGATAATCTATCATGAGGTGACACACATGGATCTTCCCATCCGCCCTCTGGGCGACTACTGGCAGCTCCTCCAGCGGGAGGGGCTGCTGACCGGCGGACAGGCTCTCTCGCCCGCCCTCCTCTCCACCCCTGTGGAGCTGGTCTCCTGCGACTCCCAGAACGTCCGCCCCAATACCCTCTTCATCGTCAAGGGGGCCCACTTCAAGGGCCAGTATCTCTCCGACGCCCTCCAGAAGGGGGCCTTCGTCTACCTCTCCGACCACCTCTGGCCCGAGGCCGGGGACGCCCCCTGCCTCCAGGTGACCGACGTGCGCCGGGCCATGGCCCTGCTGGCCGACCTCTACTATGACCACCCCAGCGCCAAGCTCCATGTGGTGGGCATCACCGGTACAAAGGGGAAAAGCTCCACCACATATTACCTTAAGTATATTTTCGACGAATACCTCGCCGCCAAGAAGAAGCCGGAGAGCGGCGTCATCTCTTCCATCGACACCTACGACGGGGTGGAGCGGTTTGAATCCCACCTCACCACCCCGGAGCCCCTGGACCTCCAGCGCCACTTCGCCAACGCCGCGGGCAGCGGGGTAGAGTACCTCACTATGGAGGTCTCCTCCCAGGCCCTGAAGTATGACCGCATGGACGCCGTGGCCCTCTCTGCCGCCGTCTTTCTCAACATCGGCTACGACCACATCTCCCCCATCGAGCACCCCGACTTCGAGGACTACTTCGCCTCCAAGCTGAAAATCTTCCGCCACGCCCCCCTGGCCGTGGTCAATCTGGACACTGAGCGGGTGACCGACGTCCTCAACGCCGCCGGGGAGAGCGGTGGGCGGCTCATCACCTTCTCCGAGACCGACCCAGCCGCCACGGTCTACGCAAGCGACGTGCGCAAGCAGGGACGGGACATCCTCTTCCGGGTGAAGATCCCCCGGTTCAGCCGGGAATTCCGGCTCACCATGCCGGGGCTTTTCAACGTCCAGAACGCCCTGGCCGCCATCGCCGTGTGCGAAGGCCTGGGCATCCCCGAGCAGCACATCTATGTGGGCCTTATGAAGGCCCGGGTGCCGGGGCGGATGGAGGTCTACCAGAATGCCGACGGCCACATCACCGCCATCGTGGACTACGCCCACAACCGCCTGAGCTTTGAAAAGCTCTTCCTCTCTGTGAAGGAGGAGTACCCAGGTCAGCGGGTGGTCATCGTCTTCGGCTGCCCGGGCAAGAAGGCCCTGGACCGGCGGAAGGACCTCTCCGAGATCGCCGCCCAATACGCCGACAAGGTCATCATCACCGAGGAGGACCCCGGCGAGGAGGACGTGCTGGACATCTCCCGGGAAATGGCCGGGCACATTGAGGGCAGGTGCGACTACTCCATTGAGCCTGACCGGGGGGAGGCCATCCGCATGGCGGTGATGGAGGCCCACGGGCCCACCGTCATCCTCATCACCGGCAAGGGGGCGGAGACCCGCCAGAAGCGGGGCACCGCCTATATCGACTGCATCTCCGACGTGGACTACGCCAAGCAGTATCTCCACGAGTACGACGTGGAGCACCACCTGGACGGCATGGAAAAGGTGCTGGGGCTGCTGGACACCCTGCCCCGGCTGGCCCGGAGCGCCGGCAGCACCGTGGTGCTCAAATACGGCGGCTCCGCCCTGGGGGAGAACGGGGCGGTGGACTCCATCCTCCGGGACGTGGCCGCCCTCCAGATGGCCGGGGTCCGGGTGGTGCTGGTCCACGGCGGCGGCAAGACCATCAACCGCTGGCTGGAACGGCTGGGGGAGACCCCCCGGTTCCGGGACGGCTACCGCATCACCGACGACACCGCCATGGCGGTGGCCGAGATGGTCCTCTCCGCCCAGATGAACAAGCAGGTGGTCATGGCCCTCCGTGGCCTGGGCGTGAAGGCGGCCGGTCTCTCCGGCAAGGACGGCGGCATCCTCACCGCCCGGCAGAAGGACCCCGAGCTGGGCCACGTGGGAGAGCTCACCGCCGCCGACGGCGAGCTCATCCGTCTGCTCCTCTCCGGCGGCTATGTGCCCGTCATTTCCCCGGTTTGCGCGGGAGAAAATGGGGAAAGCTATAACTGCAACGCCGACGACGCCGCCTGCGCCGTGGCCGAGGCTTTGAAGGCGGACAAGCTGGTCTTCCTCACCGACGTGGACGGCATCCTCATGGACAGCCGCAACGCCAAGACCGCCATCCCCTCTCTCACCGCCTCGGAGGCCCGGGAGCTGCTGGACAGCGGCCTCATCCAGGGCGGCATGGTGCCCAAGCTGAGAAGCTGCATCCGGGCCCTGGACAATGGAGTGTCGGAGGTGGTGGTGCTGGACGGGCGCATCGACCATGTCATGCTCCTGGACGCCGTCTCCGGCCAGACCATGGGCACCACCATCCGCCGGGACGGCTGAGGCAGTTAAAACACACAGGAGAGGTCAGCATGGAAGAAGAACGCTACGACATTGAAACCCTGCCCAACGGAGGGCGCATCATCACCGAGGCCGTGCCCGGCGTCCGCTCGGCCTCCCTGGGATTGTGGGTGGCCACCGGCTCCCGCCATGAGAAGGCGGGGGAGAGCGGCGCCGCCCACTTCATCGAACACATGGTCTTCAAGGGCACCGGCCGCCGCTCCGCCCGGGCCCTGGCCCAGGAGATGGACGCCATCGGCGGCCAGGTCAACGCCTACACCACCAAGGAGTGCACCTGCTTTTACGCCCGGTGCCTGGACGAGCACCTGCCCCGGGCCCTGGACCTCCTGTGCGACATGGTCTTCGACTCCAAATTCGACCAGGCCGATGTGGACACCGAGCGGGGGGTCATCCTGGAGGAGATCAGCATGTACCAGGACAACCCCGAGGACCTGTGCTCCGAGCGGCTCATGGCCGCCGTCTACAAGGGGAGCCCCCTGGCCCGGCCCATCCTGGGCCGGAAGGCCACGCTGGACAAGATGACGGGGGAGTGGCTCAAGGCTTACCAGCGCGCCCACTACCGGCCCAACGCCATGGTGGCCGCCCTGTCGGGCAGCTTCACCCCCCTTATGGCCGACGCCCTGAAAGCCCGGCTCCTGGGGCTGGAGGCGGGGGAGGTCCCCACCGCCGTCCCCGCCGTCTACCGCCCCGCCATCACCCTCAAAAAGAAGGCCACCGAGCAGAACCACCTGACCCTGGCCTTCCCCGGCCTGCCCTACGGGGACAAGGACCGGTTCGTCCTCCAGCTTTTGTCCACCATGCTGGGCTCGGGCATGTCCTCCCGGCTGTGGCAGGAGGTGCGGGAGAAGCGGGGCCTGTGCTACTCCATCTACACCTACGGCGCAGGCCACGCCGAGACCGGCGTCTTCGCCGTCTACACCGCCTTGGGCCGGGACACCGAGCGGGAGGCCCTGGAGACCATCCTCCAGGTCATCGCCGACTTTGCCGAGCACGGCCCCGCCCCCGAAGAGCTGGAGCGGGCCCGGGAGCTCTCCAAGGCCAACGTCCTCATGGGTCTGGAGTCCACCCAGTCCCGGATGAGCGCCCTGGGCCGGGGCCTCCTCCTCCAGGGCCGGGCCCTCACCACCCAGGAGGTCATCGACGCCTACAACGCCGTCACCGCCGAGGACGTCCGCGCTCTGGCCGGGCGGCTCTTCCAGCTCCCCCTGGCCTCCCTCTCCGTGGTGGGACGCCCCGCCGCCGAGGAGGAGTACCGGGCCCTGCTGGGCCAGTAAGCCCGAATATAAAAAATCCCGTGGACCGAAGTGAACTGAACTGCCCCAGATTGTGCGGACAGTACAAAAAAGAGCCCCTGGTAGGAAATATTGAGTTTTAAGTGGAGAGGCGTCGCGCCAGCGGCGCCTCTCCGGTTTTTAACTGGATGCGCTCATGGTTGTAAAAACAGATATAGCGGTCAATCATTTCGTTTGCTTCGGAGA